>JBEGRT010000276.1:0-3054 GCA_041180305.1 Pseudomonadota bacterium | reverse complement strand
CGATGGCCTGTCAGAATGGCGGGTTTGCCCCACACCGCAGTCCATGGGCCCGCTTGACGCAATTTTCCACCTGCTGAACTTTCTGGCGCCTGCCCTGGGCATGGCCCTGATCCTGCCCACCCTGGTGCGGCTGGTGTGGTGGCGCGAGATGAAAACGGTGAGCTGGGCCCTGCTGGCGCGGCGCACCGCCTGGGCCGGCGTGGCCGTGCTGGTGGCCGGTGTGGTGCTGCTGGGGCGCGACGGCGCCATGCTCACCTATGCGGCCCTGGTGCTGGCTTCGGCCGGCACGGTGTGGTGGACGGCCTTTCGGGGGCGTCGCTGATCGGCCTTCGGGCCCCTGGGCGCCAGGCGCATCTTGCAAGATGCCGGCCTGAGCGCGCACATTCACGCGTGGTGTTCACGCTTGCACGAGTTGTTCGATGACCTTCAGCGTCAAGGAAATGTTCTACACCCTGCAAGGGGAAGGCACGCACGCCGGGCGCCCGGCCGTGTTCTGCCGCTTTGCGGGCTGCAACCTCTGGACCGGCCGTGAGCAGGACCGCGCCAGCGCCGTTTGCCAGTTCTGCGACACCGATTTCGTGGGCACCGATGGCCTGGGCGGCGGCAAGTTCGACACCGCACAAGCCCTGGCCGAGCGCATCGCCTCGTTCTGGCCCGCCACCCCGGCAGGCCAGCAAGGCCGCCGTTTCGTGGTGCTGACCGGTGGCGAGCCGCTGCTGCAGGTCAACCGCGAACTGATCGATGCCCTGCACACTCAGGGTTTCGAAATTGCGGTCGAAACCAATGGCACGATCGCGGCCCCGGAAGGCCTGGACTGGATCTGCGTGAGCCCCAAGGCCGGCAGCACCCTGGTGCAGACCTCGGGCCACGAACTGAAGGTGGTGGTGCCCCAGGCGGGCTTCACCGAGGCCGACCTGCTGGCCTTCGAGCAACTGGACTTCGCCCAGCGCCGGGTGCAAGCCATGGACAGTGCGCAGCCGCAGGCGCGGCGGGCTGCGATGGAATGGGCCGTTCAGTGGTGTCTGGACCACCCCAGCTGGTTGTTGAGCGTGCAGACGCACAAGACGCTGGGCATCCGCTGAAGCGGCCGCAAGGATCATCATGTTCGAGTTGAGTCAGACGTTTTCTTTCGATGCGGCCCACACGCTCAAGCGCAAGGTCTCCGAGCTGGAGGCCGCCGGCAGCCGCCGCATCCACGGCCACACCTACACGGCCGAAGTGTTCGTGCGCGGTGAGCGCCAGGCCGAATCCGGCATGGTGGTCGACCTGGCCGTGCTGCGCGCCGTGATCGCCGAGGTGCGCGAGCAGCTCGACCACCACTTCCTCGACGAAGTGGCGGGCCTGGGCGCGCCCACGCTGGAAAACCTGTGCGTGTTCATCTATGCCCGCGTGCACCAGCAACTGCCGCAGGTCTCGGCCGTGTCCGTGTGCCGTGCGGCGGGCGACCGCTGCGTGTACCGGCCGGTGTGATCACCCGCTGGGTCTGACAGGGCATTGAGAGGCTGGCACACTGCCGCCCATGAACTGGTCTGAACGCAGCCGCCACGCCGTGTGGCACCCGTGCACGCAGATGAAGGTGCACGAACAGTTCCCGCCCCGCGCCATCGTGGCCGCCGAGGGGCCCTGGTTGATCGACGACCAGGGGCACCGCATCCTGGATGCGGTCAGCTCCTGGTGGGTCAACCTGTTCGGGCACAACTTCGCGCCCATCCGCGATGCCATCACCGACCAGCTGCACAGGCTGGACCACACCATGCTGGCCGGCCTGACCCACCCGCCGGTGGTGGAATTGTCGGAGCGCCTGGCCGCGCTCACGGGCCTGGGCCATGCCTTCTACGCCAGCGATGGCGCCAGTGCCACCGAGATCGCCCTGAAGATGAGCGCCCACAGCTGGCGCAACCAGGGGCTGGCCTGCAAGCACCGTTTCATCGGCCTGCAGGGCGGCTACCACGGTGAAACCGCGGGCGCGCTGTCGGTCACCGACATCCCCCTGTTCCGCGAGGCCTATGCGCCGCTGGTGCGCCTGAGCGCCACCTTGCCTTCGCCCGACCCGCGCCTGGCCGCACCGGGGGTGTCGGCCGCCGAGCACCTGCAGCACTGCGTGGCCTCGCTCGAATCCCACCTGGCCGAGCACCATGCCGACACCGCCGCCTTCATCATGGAGCCGCTGGTGCAAGGCGCTGCCGGCATGGCCATGCACGATGCCGCCTACCTGGTGGCCGTGCGCGAGCTGTGCACCCGCTACAACGTGCACTGGATCGCCGATGAAATCGCCGTGGGCTTTGGCCGCACGGGCACGCTGTTCGCCCACCAGCAGGCCATCGCGGCCGATGGGCAGCCGGTGCGTCCGGACTTCATCTGCCTGAGCAAGGGCCTGACCGGCGGCGTGCTGCCCCTGTCGTGCGTGCTGACCACCGATGCGGTGTACGAGGCCTTCTGGCACGACCGCACGGCCCATGGCTTTCTGCATTCGCATTCGTACACGGGCAACCCGCTGGCCTGCCGTGCCGCGCTGGCCGTGCTCGACACCTTCGCCGCGCGCGACGCGCAGGGCCTGGGCGTGCTCGACCACAACCGCGAGGCCGCGGCCCGCTTCAACGCCCTGGCCCAGCCCCTGGCACACCACCCCCGTGTGACCGCGCACCGCCACCTGGGCATGGTCTGGGCCTGGGACATCGACGTGGCCGAGCCCACCTTCGCGGCCCGTTTCCACCGCGCCGCCATGGACGAAGGCCTGCTGCTGCGCCCCATCGGGCACACGCTGTACGCCATGCCGCCCTACGTGCTGACCGAAGCTGACCAGCGCCACCTGATCGACGGTTGCCTGCGCGTGCTCGACCGCGTGCTGCCCGAGTGCGACGCGCTGGCCGACACTGCTGCCGCCACCCCCACCGACCGGCCCCTGAACATGGCCTGACCCCTTCGCGAGAGACTGCTGCATGACCGCTTACTTCGTGACCGGCACCGACACCGGCGTGGGCAAGACCCGCACCAGCACGGCCCTGCTGCACGCCCTGCGCCGCGCCGGCCATGCCCGCGTGGTGGGCTTGAAGC
>JBEGRT010000275.1:0-3329 GCA_041180305.1 Pseudomonadota bacterium | reverse complement strand
GTCACGGGCGATTACCACGCAGCCCCTCTGGCCTGGGACACCTCCGTGACCCTGGAGCGCCTGATCGGCAGCTTCAACGCCTGGCTGACCGACCACAACCGCCGCAGGCAGCCTTTCCGCGATTCGCCCATTGGCATGACCACGCTGACCACCCTGGTGCTGCGCGGGCATGGCTACAGCCTGGCCCATGTGGGCGACAGCCGCGCCTGGCTGGTCCGGCAGGGCGATTGCATCCAGCTCACCCAAGACCACACCATGGGCGGGCAGGAGTTCCAGAACGGCCTGACCCGCGCACTGGGCGCTGAGGATGCGGTGCGGGTGGATCACAGCGAAGGCGACATCCAGATCGGCGACACCTTCATCCTCACCAGTGACGGTGTGCACGGCGCCTTGCGGCCCAAGGTGTTCCGCGAACTGGCGCGCCTGAGCACGGCGCAGGCCGTGTGTGATGGCCTGGTCGACAAGGCCCTGGCCGCCGGCACGCGCGACAACGCCAGCGCCCTGGTGATCCGCATCAAGGGACTGGCCGAAGCAGAACTGGCCGATGCGCAGCGCCGATCGCGACTCTTGCCGGTGCCCGAGCGCCTTCAGGCGGGCGACACGCTTGATGGCCTGAGCGTGCTGGCCCAGGTGGCCAACAACGGTGTGCACCGCGTGGCCAAGGTGCAGCGCCTGAGCGATGGGCGCCTGCTCGCGCTCAAGACCCTGCACCCCTCGCGCGCCAGTGACCCCGAAGAGCGCGCCATGCTGGCCCACGAAGCCTGGTTGGGCGCGCGCGTCACCGAACGCGATGCCCGCGGGCTGGTGCGTAGCCACGAGCCCGATCAGCCCACGGCCTTCTACACCCTGCAGGACTGGTGCGATGGCCAGCCCCTGGGCGCGCTGATCCGCGACAAAAAGTTCGACACCTCCGAGGTCGTGCACGGCGCGATCGAAATTGCCCGTGCCGTGGGGCGCCTGCACCAGCATGGTGTGGTGCACCGCGACATCAAGCCCGACAACCTGCTGCTGGGCGAAGACGGGCAGTGGCACCTGCTGGACCTGGGGGTGGCCCTGTCGGGCAAAGAGCCCGAATGCCTGCGCAGCCTGCACGCTGGCACGCCCAGCTACATGAACCCCGAGCAATGGTCGGACGACCCGCAAGCCTCACGCGCCACCGCGGGCAGCGACCTGTTTGCCCTGGGCGTGGTGCTGTACGAGTGGCTGACTGGCCGTCTGCCATACGGCGAGGTCGAGCCCTACCAGATGGGACGTTACCGCCGCGATCCTGTGCCGCCTTCGCGCTTGCGCCCCGATGTGCCCATCTGGCTGGACCACATCGTTCTGAAGGCCGTGGCCCGCGACCCTCGCCATCGCTTTGAAACCGCTGAAGAGCTGGTGCTGGCGCTCGAACGCGGTGCATCGCGCCCATTGATGGCGCCCGGCAGCACCCCGCTGGTGCAGCGTGACCCAGCCGCCGTGTGGAAGATGGCCCTCGGGGTCTCGTTGCTGTTCAACCTGCTGCTGGTGTACTGGTTGATGTTCCTGCCCAGCCGAGGCGGCTGAGCAGGCGTTGTCGGTCAGCGGGCGCCGGCCTGGCGGGCATTGCCGTGGGCATAGCCCTGGCTCAGCGTGCCGCCGGTGCGGGCTCGACCTCCCTTTTCGGCCCAGGTGCGGGTCCAGCGGATCTGCATGACGCGCATCATCACCAGCACGGCCACGCCCAGGGCAGCAAAGGCCAGGAAACCGTAGAAGTAAGTGCCGAAGTGCTGCTTCGATTGGCCCATGGCGTTGGGGATGAAGCCGCCGCCCAGGGCGCCCAGCTCACCGATCATGGAGCCGGCCACGGCCGTGGTCAGCGGCCAGCGCAGGGGCACCAGCTGGAACAGTGCGCCGTTGCCTGCCCCAAGGGCGGCAAAGCACAGCATGAACAGCAGGGTGGTCAGGGCCAGGTTGGTGCCCATGGTGCCGCACACCACCAGCGTGATCACCACAAAGGCCAGCACGCCCGTCAGGGTGTTGATGCCGCCCCAGCGGTCAGACAGCCAGCCCCCCACCACGCGGGTGGCCGAGCCCATCAGCGTGGCCAGCATGGTCAGCTGCCCGGCCTCGACCTTGGTGACCTTGAACTGGTCGTAGAAATAGGTGGGCAGGAAGTTGGCCAGGCCGATGAATCCGCCGAAGGTGATCACGTAGATCAGGCTGAAGGCCCAGCCATCCTTCTCGAACAGGCAGGCGATGTGCTCTCGGAAAGTCTGATGCTCGACATCAGGCGGCTCCTTGGCCAGCACGGCCATCACGACCATGGGCAGGGCCATGGTGAAGGCGGCCAGGCCGTACACCGTCTGCCAGCCGAACTTCATGGCCAGCGGTGGTGCAAACAGCACAGCCAGCACGGTGCCGCTGTTGCCGGCCCCGGCAATGCCCATGGCCAGGCCCTTGTACTTGGGTGGGAACCAGCCCGAGCCCAGCGACAGCGCGATGCCGAAGCTGCCGCCGGCAATGCCCAGCAGCACGCCCATGGCGATCACTTCGCTGTGCGAATCGACGAAGAAGTAGCCGTAGGCCAGTGCCAGGATGATCAGGAACATTTCGACCAGTGCCGCACTCTTGCGCCCGATGTACTGCGACAGCAGGCCCAGCGGAAAGCGCATCAGGGCGCCCGCGATGATGGGCACCGACACCATGAAGCCCTTTTCAGCGGCGGTCAGGTTGAAGGTTTCGCTGATGAAGGGCGCCATGGCCCCGTTCAGCACCCAGATCGCGAAGGTGAAGTCGAAATAAAGAAATGAGGCGAACAGGGTCGGCGCGTGGCCAGACCGCAGGAAGGTCTTGAAGTCACTCATGGATTTTCTCAGCGGGTTGCGCGTGCACCTTCGTGGGGACACGCTTGTAGGTGCTGTGCTGGAAGCAATCGGCGTGCCAAAGCCGGGGCGCATGAAGGGGCGTGTGCCTTCACCAATGCGCCTGGGTGATGTGACAATGCGGGCAGTTGAATCAGGAGCACGCATGAGCATCAAGTCAGACCGCTGGATCCGTCGCATGGCCGAAGAGCACGGCATGATCGAACCGTTCGAGCCCGGTCAGATTCGCCAATCGGCCAGCGGCCAGAAGATCGTCAGTTACGGCACCAGCAGTTACGGATATGACATCCGTTGCGCCGACGAATTCAAGATCTTCACCAACATCCATTCCACGGTGGTCGATCCGAAAAATTTCGACGAAAAGAGCTTCGTCGATTTCAAGGGCGACTGCTGCATCATCCCGCCCAACAGTTTTGCCCTGGCGCGCACGGTCGAATATTTCCGCATCCCGCGCACCGTGCTGACCATCTGCCTGGGCAAGAGCAC
>JBEGRT010000274.1:0-4764 GCA_041180305.1 Pseudomonadota bacterium | reverse complement strand
GTACGACCACCCGCAACGCCTGGGCGCAGACCGCTGGGCCGCCCTGGTGGGGGCCCGTCAGCATGCGCAGGCTCAGTCGCTGCCGGCCCTGGTCATCATGGTGGGCACAGCCGTCACCATCGACGCGCTCGACGCGCAAGGCCGCTTCCTCGGTGGTTCGATCATGCCGGGCTTCGGCCTGATGCTGCGCGCCCTGGAAACCGGCACTGCCGGCCTCAAGGTGCCCATGGGTGAATCACGCGATTTCCCCACCAACACCAGCGATGCGCTGACCAGCGGTGGCACCGATGCGATCGCAGGTGCCATCGAACGCAATTTCAGGCGCCTGGCTGCCCGAACCGGCCGCCAGCCCTTGCTGCTGATGAGTGGTGGCGCTGCGCCCAAGCTGATGCATCTGGCCGAAGACCTGCCCGTGCAGGTGATCGACCACCTGATTTTCGGGGGCTTGCTGGTGCTGGCGCAGGAACAGAAGCTCGGCGGCTGATGCGCTGAGCCAGGGGTGCTGTGCCCCCATCCTGCAGGTCAGTGCATCTGCAGGGTGATCTTGGCGTGTTCGCTGATGCCCATGGCGCCGAAAAACAGCGCCACCAGACGGTGCGGATTCAGGAAGGTGATCTGCCTGTTTTCGGCGCGGCGTGCCAGCACCCAGTTGAGCAGATCGCCTGCCGCGATGAAATCGACGCGGATCAGGTGCGCGCAATCGAGCTGAACCAGCGGGCTGTGGCCCAGTTGGCGGTCCAGATCGCTCAGGGTGCTGCCGATGTCGCCCACCAGTTGCCCGGCCAGCTCCAGCGAGGCCTGCTGCACGATGGCAATGTCTTCGTCGGCCAGCTGCGATTCGACGAAGTTCGTGGAGACATCGCTGATGTGGCTCAGCGAGACGGTCTGCGTGCAGGTGGCGTCAGCCATCAGCTTGACGTGGCAGCTGCAGGTTTCCCAGGACGGCGGCGATTGCTCGTAGGTCACGCAGTAATCGATGGCCACTTCGTCGAAGCGGTCAGCCCGGTTGCACAGGCGCAAGGTTTCCAGGCGCAGCATCCAGAACGCGGGGTCCACATCGCGGGTGCCCGTGGGGGCGGCTTCTGACAGAACCTCGTCCAGCCGGTCCACACCAATCCAGGTCATCTGTTCCTGGCCCTGTGCCCATTGGCGGAAGAGCTGGCTCAGCTGCCCGGCCGCATCTGGCGTGATGCGCTCCAGGCCGGCCCAGTCCATCGCCCAGGGGCGTGGCAGTTGCAGCACTTCACAACGCAGGCGCCCCACGCCATCGGCATCGAGCAGAGGGGGGGCGATCCAGCCTTCCAGCGTGGTCGGCAACTGGCTGTCGGCCGATGAGCGCTGGATGGAGGGGGGCTCGATCTCGGTGCTGGGGTGGTCGCTCAGGTGGCGAGACACCTTTTCCGGCAGTGAGTACCAGTGCGGCGCCGACAGCCCGAACTGGTGGGCGTAGGCCGTGGCCAGCGCATCGAAGCGCTGAGACATGTCGAGGGCCCGGTACAGGTCGAACAGCACCATCCAGGCGTCAGCCTGTTCGTGTTTGATGCCGCCCGGCTGCAGCAGGTTCACCAGGCTTTGCTCGCACTGTTCGAAATCGGCATTGGCAAAGGCAATGACCGCTTCATCGAGGTCGGGGTCGTGCACCACTTCGCACACATCGACGGCGAAGGGGTTGGCAAAGCCACTGGGCGCCATCGGTGAGGGGGCGGGGCGTGGGTCGTGCGCCGTGCGAGGTTGCTGCGCACGAGCGGCCTGAAGCACTTCGTCCGAGATGTCCAGGCTCAGTGGCGGCAGGTCGCGCGACGGCGGGCGTTGCGCGGTCTGGCCGGAGCCCACCGCGTGGCCGCTTGTGGGCGCCACTGGAGGCATGTCGCTGAGCGGGCGGCTCTGAGGGGCTGAGGCCGCTTCGGCAGCAGCCGCAGCACGTTGGGGCGACACACCCACCATCTGCTGCTCGATCTCGTCGATCTTGGCCTTGACGGCGATGTCCGAGCGCGCCCCGGAGTGGCTGCGGCTGTCGCCGTCCAGATTGGACGGCGCGGTCAGGGCCAATGCGGCGTCCTGGCTCAGCCCTTCCCGGCGGATCTTGCGCAGCATGTCGAGTTCGCGCTTGCGCACGAAATCATTGCGGCGCTTGCGCTCGATCATGGCCTTGATTTCGGCCTTGGCAAATTCGCTGGCGCGGTCGGTCTCGCCGGCCCCGTCGAGCTCGGTCCAGTCCGTCGTCGGATTGGCGACGAACTTCACCATCTTGCGCAGAAAGTTTCCTGCGTCATTGCTCATGGGGGGACTGCCTGGTGGAGGTGGTTGGGGCGAGGGCTCAGTCCCCGAACATTTTCTGCTTGAGTTCGCGGCGTTGCTGGGCTTCGATCGACAGCGTGGCGGTCGGGCGGGCCAGCAGACGACCCAGGCCGATGGGTTCACCGGTTTCGTCGCAGAAGCCGTAATCGCCCGACTCGATGCGGGTGATCGCTTGCGAAATCTTCTTGAGCAGCTTGCGCTCGCGGTCGCGGGTGCGCAGCTCCAGGGCGTGTTCTTCTTCGATGGTGGCGCGGTCGGCCGGATCGGGCACGATCGACGTTTCCTCGCGCAGGTGTTCGGTGGTTTCGCCGGCGTTGCTCAGCAGATCATCCTTCAGCGCTTCCAGGCGCGTGCGGAAGAATTCGAGCTGCTTGTCGTTCATGTACTCGGCATCCGGCATGGCCAGCAGTTCCTGCTCGGTCAGTTGGGCGCCGGATTTGGACTTCCAAGCGTTGGCGAGCTTGCTGTCAACCTTGGTGGCGGTGGTGGGCATGTTCTTCGAAACCTTGGACTCTGGTACTACGGATTCGGCGGTTGGGGCCGAAGCTTGAGTCACCTTGGCGGCGGGTTTGGCCGGTTTGGTGACTTTGGTGGGGGATTCAGGTGCGCCAGTGGCGGCCGCCTTGGCGGTTTTTTTGGTGGCGGGCGCGGCAGTCTTGGCCGTGGTCTTGGTCACAGGATCCTCCTTCTTGTCCAGCGATCCGCTGACATGTCATGGGTGACGCATGGCCGGTACTGCTCCATCGCCTGCTCATTGCTTGGGGTGAGCGCGCGGCATTGTAGCCACGTTCAGGCCAGGCATCCCTCCAGACCTGCCCTGAACAGGTCCTGGGGGATGTCGATGCCGATGAACACCATCTTGCTGATGCGTGCTTCGCCCTTGGCCCAGGCGGGGCCGACGTCGCTGCCCATCATCTGGTGAACGCCCTGGAAGATCACCTTGCGCTCCATGCCCTTGACGTACAGCACGCCCTTGTAGCGCAGCATGCGCGGGCCGTAGATCTGCACCATCGAGCCCAGGAAATCTTCCAGCTTGCTGGGGTTGAAGGGCTTGTCGGCCTTGAAGACGAAGGATTTCACATCGTCGTCGTGGGCGTGGTGGTGCGGGTGATCGCAGTGCTCGCCAGGCGCATGGTCGTGGCCGCAATCGTGGTCGTGACCATGGTCGTGGTGATGGTGGTGATGCCCGTCGTCCTTGAGGAAGTCAGGGTCGATGTCCAGCTTGGCGTTCAGGTTGAAGCCGCGCAGGTCGAACACCTCGCTGATGGCCACTTCGCCAAAATGCACCCGGCGCTGCGGCGCGCGCGGGTTCATGTGCTTGATGCGGTGGGCCAGGGCGTCGGCATCAGCTTCGCTGACCAGGTCAGACTTGCTGATGAAGATCTGGTCGGCAAAGCCCACCTGACGGCGTGCTTCCTGGCGTGTGTCGAGTTGCTGGTCGCCGTGCTTGGCATCGACCAGGGTGACGATGGCGTCCAGCAGGTACTGCTCGGCGATGTCGTCGTCCATGAAGAAGGTCTGGGCCACGGGGCCCGGGTCGGCCAGGCCTGTGGTCTCGATGACCACGCGGTCGAACTTCAGCTTGCCTTCGTGGCGCTTGAAGGCCAGGTCGGTCAGGGTGGCGCGAAGGTCTTCCCGGATCGTGCAACAGATGCAGCCGTTGCTCATCTGAACAATTTGCTCCTCGGTCTCGGCCACGAGGATGTCGTTGTCGATGTTTTCCTCGCCGAACTCGTTTTCGATCACGGCGATCTTCTGGCCGTGCGATTCGGTGAGGACGCGTTTGAGCAGCGTGGTCTTGCCGCTGCCAAGGAAACCGGTGAGGATGGTGACGGGAATCAGGCTCATAACACAAGTGTAGCCCTGCTGGTGCACCCTGGCTGCCACAGGGGTGCGCTATTCTTGCTGTGTCTCAACTGCGACACCGTCCCCGTGTCTGAACCCTCCCAGAGTCGGCCCGCACGGGCTGAACACAAGCATCCCGCCCTGGTGCGCCGTGATCGCCGCACCTTGTTCGAGCGGGTGGTCGAATTCCTGCACCCCGGCCCCGATTCCACCGACGAGCTGATCGAGTCGCTGGCCGATGCCGAACAGCGCGAGCTGATCGAGCCGCAATCGCGGGTGATGCTGGAGGGTGTCATCCGCATGGCCGACATGACGGCCGGTGACGTGATGGTGGCCGTGCGCCGCATGGACATGCTCGACATCGACACCCCGTACGATGACCTGCTGGCCCGGGTGATCGACACCGGACACTCGCGCTTTCCGGTGTTCGAGGGTGGTCGCGACAACATCGTGGGCGTGCTGATGGCCAAGGACTTGCTGAAACTGCAGCGCGCCCCTGAGCTGAGCCTGCGAACCCTGCTGCGCCCGCCCATGTTCGTGCCTGAATCGCGGGGGCTCAATGACCTGTTGCGCGATTTCAAGACCAACCGAAGCCATCTGGCCATCGTGATCGATGAGTTC
>JBEGRT010000273.1:0-4851 GCA_041180305.1 Pseudomonadota bacterium | reverse complement strand
GCCCTGCGGTTGCCGATGAAAGCCGGGTGATGGCCAAGCGCGTGTTCGACTGGGTGATGTCTTCACTGGGCCTGCTGGTGCTGGCCCCGGTGCTGCTGCTCATTGCCCTGGCCGTGAAGCTCGACTCGCCCGGGCCGGTGTTCTTCCGCCAGGAGCGGGTGGGTCGCCACGGGGTGCCCTTTCACATCCACAAGTTCCGCACCATGCGCCATGCGCCGGTGGGGCAGGGCCTGCAGATCACGGTGGGGGCCGATGCCCGCATCACCCGCGTGGGCCACTTCCTGCGCGCCAGCAAGCTCGACGAGCTGCCCCAGCTGCTGGATGTGTGGTGGGGCGACATGAGTCTGGTGGGCCCGCGCCCCGAGGTGCCGCGCTACGTGGCCGTGTACCCGGCCGAACTGAAGGCCAAGGTGCTGTCGGTGCGCCCGGGCATCACCGACATCGCCTCGATCGAATACCGCGACGAGAGCGCCGTGCTGGCGCGTGCGGCCGACCCCGAGCACGCCTACATCCACGAGGTGCTGCCGCACAAGCTGGCCCTGGCGGCCCGTTATGTGGACCAGGCCTCGGTGTGGCTGGATGTGCGCCTGATCTGGCGCACGCTCGTGGCCATCGTGCGGCGCTGAGCGGTGCCCCCCCACCGCAAACCCGTAGGACAATGGCCGGTTTGCAAGACGCCTGACTGCCCCCACCATGATCTGGACCCGCCTCGCCCCTTTGCTGGACCGCCTGCGTGTGCGCCGCACCGCCTGGGTGCTCTCGGCCGATGCGGTGCTGATCGCCCTGGCCTGGCATGCCACCTACCTGTTCCGCATGGGCGTGGAGCGCTGGCTGCACGAGCGCCCCAGTTACGACAACGGTGTGCTGCTGGGCGTGATCGTGGTGTACGGCACTGTGTCGTGGGCGGTGGGCGTGCCCCGCGCCGCCTGGCGTTACGTCAGTTTCCAGGACATCTCCCGGCTGGGCTGGGTGTGCGTGGGCGCCGGGCTGGCCAGTGCCGTGGTGGTGCTCATGGCCCAGTTGGTCGAGATCCCGCGGGCCGTGCTGGCCCTGCATCCGGTGTTTGCCCTGATCACCATGAGCCTGGCGCGCATGTCCATGCGCATGGCCTATGAGCAGGCGCGTGCCCGCACCCGCGGGGGGGACGCCACGGGCCAGCATGCCCTGGTGCTGGGCGCCGGCGCCGCGGGCAAGCTACTGATTGCGGGCATTCAGCACCGTGGCTGGACCGTGCACGGCCTGCTGGACGACGATGCGCGCAAGCATGGCGCCCGCGTGGGCGGTGTGCCCGTGCTGGGTGGCGTCGAGCTGCTCAAGGACGCGACCGTGACCGATGGCGTGACCCACCTGATCCTGGCCATGCCCTCGGCCACAGGCCCGCAGCGCAAGCGCGTGCTCGACCTGGCCGCCGACACCGGCCTGCCCGTGGTCACGGTGCCTTCGGCCGATGAATTGCGCGAAGGCCGTTCACGCATCGACCGGGTGCGCGACATCGAACCCGAGGACCTGCTGGGCCGCGACAAGGTGCAGCTCGATGAATCCGCGCTGTCCAGCCTGATCAGCGGCGAGGTCGTGATGGTCACGGGGGCGGGTGGTTCGATCGGCTCCGAACTGTGCCGCCAGATCGCCCGCTTCGGCCCCACGCGCCTGGTGCTGTTCGAGCTGAGCGAGTTCGCGCTGTACCAGGTCGAGCAGGACCTGAGTGAACGCTTCCCGCACCTGCCGCTGGTGCGCCTGGTGGGCGATGTGAAAGACCTGCCCACGCTGCGCCGTGTGATGGCCCAGCAGGCGCCGGGCCTGGTGTTCCACGCGGCGGCCTACAAGCACGTGCCCCTGATGGAAGACGAGAACGCCTGGATGGCGATCCGCAACAACACGCTGGGCACCTACCAGGTGGCCCAGGCATCGGCCGAAGCCGGTGTGCGCCGCTTCGTGCTGATCTCGACCGACAAGGCCGTGAACCCCACCAACGTGATGGGCGCCACCAAGCGGGCGGCCGAAATGGTCATTTCGCACTGGACGGCCCAGGCACCCGCCACGCGCTTCATGGCCGTGCGCTTTGGCAATGTGCTGGGCAGCAGCGGCAGCGTGATCCCCAAGTTCAAGGAGCAGATCGCCAAGGGCGGACCGGTCACGGTCACGCACCCCGAGATCACCCGCTACTTCATGACCATCCCCGAGGCCTCGCAGCTGGTGCTGCAGGCCGCGGCCCTGGCCGACAGCGGGCAGGTGTTCGTGATGGACATGGGCCAGCCCATCAAGATCGCCGATCTGGCGCGCGAGATGATCCACCTCTCGGGGCACACCGAGGCTGAAATCCCCGTCGTGTTCAGTGGCCTGCGCCCGGGCGAAAAGCTCTACGAAGAGCTGCTGGCCGACGCCGACCAGACCTTGCCGACGCCACACCCGCGCCTGCGCCTGGCCCGCCTCAATGGCGAGCTGCCCGCCGGCTGGATCGACGACATGCTGGCCCTGGCCCGCCAGGAAGACCTGCCAGCACCTGCGCAACTGCGCCAGAAGCTGCATGCGCTGGTGCCGGAATACGCGCCCCGTCAGTGACACGCAGTCCCTGAGGCTCGGGGGCTGTGAGGCTCAGGCCCCCGGCTTGCGACCCAGCAGCTTGTCCACCTGCTCCAGCAGGTCGGCAATGCCCACCGGTTTGGTCAGGTAGCAGGTGGCGCCTGCGCTGAGGCAGGCGTTCACCTGATCCGGGGTCACATCGGCCGAAATCATGACCACGGGGATGTGCCGGGTGTCCGGGTTGGCCTTGGCCAGTTTCAGGAAGTCCAGACCCGAGGCGTCGGGCAGGTGCACATCCAGCAAGATCAGCTGGGGCGCAGGCCCGGCCAACCGGTCGTGCAGCGCCGCCAGGCCGTCTTCGATGGTTTCGGCCAGCGTCAGCTTGATCCACGGGCGCGAGCTCAGCGCGGCCTGCACCAGCGCCGAGTTGGCCAGGTTGTCCTCTACATACAGCACATGGCGGGTTGCATCGTCGCGGCCTTCCCAGCTTTGCACCCCGGGTGCCGAGATCGGCAACTCGGGCGCCGAAGTCGGTTGGGGCAGGGTGGCAGCAGGCAAACTCAGGGTGAAGGTCGAGCCCTCGCCTTCGCGGCTGGACACGGCCAGTTGCCCGCCCATCAGCTGGGTGAGGTGGCGGCTGATGACCAGCCCGATGCCGGTGCCGTCCTGGCCCTGGCGTTCACGCCCCAGCCGGTTGAAGGGCTGGAACAGCTGGCTGACCTGTTGTTCGCTCATGCCCAGGCCGTTGTCGGTCACGACGATGTTGACCATGGGGCCTTGCGTGCTGCGCACCAGCGCGGCCTGAACCCGTACCGAACCACCTGGGCGGTTGTACTTGATGGCATTGCTCAGCAGGTTCGTGACCACCTGACGCAGACGGGTTTCATCGGCCTGAACGCCCCAGCCGGGCGGCAAGGTGCCGTCGAGGGTGAGGTGCACGTCCATGCGGCGGGCCAGGTCCTCCACCAGGGGGTGGCAGGCCTCCAGCACCGGCGGTAGCGGCAGATTGGCCACTTCCAGGCGCAGCGTGCCGCTGTCGATGCGTGAGAGGTCGAGCACGTCGTCGATCATGTCCAGCAGGTGCCAGCCCGCCTGCTGGATCTGCTCCAGCCGCTGGCGTTGTCCGGTGGCCAGGGGCTCGGAGGGGTCCAGCCCCATCACCTGCGAGAAACCGAGCATGGCGTTCAACGGTGTGCGCAGCTCGTGGCTCATGCGCGAGAGGAATTCGCTCTTGGCCTGGTTGGCCTGTTCGGCCGATTCACGCTGGCGACGTGCCTCGTCCATGGCGGCGGCCATGCGTTCGGTGGTACCCGTGATGACCAGCAGCAGGGCACTGAGCGCCGCGGCAAACAGCACCCCCACGGTGGCGAACATCCAGGAGGTGGCCCGACCGCCCACGATGGGCACGGGCTCGACCGCCCACAAGTGCAGCGCCCATTGCCGCTGGGCAAAGGGCAAGGGCACGGTCAGCGATTGCGCGGCCTGCATGGGCGAGCCACTGAGATGCTGTTCGCGACAGCCACGGTCTCCGCCCAGCACCAGGGGTTCGCGTTCAGTCACATCCAGCAGGCAGCCGCGCATGTAGCTGGGCATGTCCTTGAACACGGCCTGCAGAGCCACATCGGGCCGCAAGGCCACGAACACCACGCCGGCGGCTGAGCGGGCCCGGTCGGATGGCAAGGCATTGGGGTCGCGGTACACGGCCCGGTAGATCACCACCCCGATCTGAGAGTCGGCATCCTGCACCAGCTGAAGCGGGGGCGTGACGCTGGGCTGGTTGTCCAGCACGGCGCGCTGATAGGCCTGCCGCGTCGGGGCGCGTGACAGCACGTTGTAGCCCAGCGCCCCTTCATTGCCTTCGATGGGCTCCACGAAGCGCACGGCCACGACTTCATCACCGCGAGGGGGCTGGCGTTCGGGGCCGTCGTACACGCGGTATTCGCGCAGCCCCTCTGCCCGCTGCTGTGCCTCGAATTCGGGCAGGCGGCTGACAGACAGGCGCTCTTCCCAGCCCATGGCCCGCACATCCTTGAGTTGCTCCAGCCAGTGGCGGCTGGCACGGGCAAATTCGTTGCGCTCCACCGAGTCTGACGCGTCGAACACCCCCCGCAGTGATTCCAGTGCCGACAGGTAGCCGTTCAGGCGCAGCTTGACCGATGTGGCGGTGCGGTCGACTTCCTGGCGGAAGGTGGCGGCTTCGCGCTCGTGTTCCCAGCGCTGCATCTGCCGGATGCCGACCGCCAGCAGCAGCATGGCCACCACCATGGGAATGCCCATCAGGCGCATGCGCCGTTGCCACAGCGGCCGGGGGCGCGCCAGCAGCGTGAGCAG
>JBEGRT010000272.1:0-3955 GCA_041180305.1 Pseudomonadota bacterium | reverse complement strand
ACGGCCTGCACCTTGCTCTGGGCGATCACGGCGTTCATCACGGCCACCAGCTGCTCGCCGCGGGCCTTGGGCTGGTCGAACAGGCTCTTGGTCGACACCACGGCCACCACAAAGCCGTGCGAGGCGATCTGCTGGGCGATGCCGGCATACAGGGCGGCCGAGCTCACGAAGCCCGGGCACAGCACGACCAGGCCGTAGCGCCCCACGCTGCGGTCGGTGGGGTGGTAGACGGTGGTGGCGCTGCCGTAGTCCGTGGCGCTGGGCAGCTTGGCGGTGGCCAGGGCGAAGGGGCCTTGGGCCGAGATGCTGGCCTCGGTGGGGGCGGGGCCCTTCCAGGTGGCGGTGTCGGCCTGGGCGGGCAGGTGGCTGCTCAGTGCCAGGGCCACAGGCACAGAAAGGGGCAAGGCGGTGGCCCACCGTGACAGGCGGTCCAGGCGAAGGGTGGCAGACATGGTGCGCTCCGTGAAATGTTCAGTGACATAACAATTCTGAGGCGTTGGCGCTGTGCTGCAAATCGGGGCTTTTCCTGCCTGACATTGCGACAACTGTCGGCAACGTGCGTGAAGGAGCGCCATGAAAAAAGCGCCGACGGCGGTGGCCGAGGGCGCTTGGGCCTGAGTCCGTCGGCTTGTGGCCGGCGGAGGGTCAGAGGGGAAGGGCTGGGTCAGGCCGCCTTGCGTGCGGTCATCAGGATCCAGCCGTCTTGTTCGTTGGCCACGCTCAGTTGCAGGCCGACCTGCGCGTAGGCATCTTTCAGTTCCTGCTCCTGGCGGGCCAGGATGCCGGCCAGCACCAGGTGGCCACCGGCGGCCACATGCCCGGCCAGCAGCGGCGACAGCATCTTCAGTGGCGTGGCCAGGATGTTGGCCAGCACCACCGGGTAGGCGCCCTGGGCTTCGCCGACCAGGTCGGGCAGGCCCGCGCGGATGGGCATCGTGCCATCGGCCGCCTTCAGGTGGGCCAGGTTGGCTTCGGCGTTGTCGTTCGTGGCGGTCACGGCCGCTTCGTCGATGTCGACGGCATCGACCTGGGCCGCGCCGTGCAGCGCCGCGCCAATGGCCAGGATGCCCGAGCCGCAGCCGTAGTCCAGTGCGCGCTGGCCTTGCAGGGCCTCAGCGTTCTCGGCGATCCACTGCAGGCACATGCGGGTGGTCGGGTGCGTGCCGGTGCCAAAGGCCAGGCCCGGGTCCAGGCGGATCACGGTGCGGGCGCCTTCGGGCACCTCGTGCCAGGTGGGCACGATCCAGAAATCGGCGGTGACGGGCACCGGCGCGAACTGAGACTGCGTCAGGCGCACCCAATCCTGGTCAGCCACTTCCTGAATGCCCTGCACGTGGATCTCGCTGGCCCAGTCCTGGGCCAGGATCAGCGTGGCCGCTTCCAGGGCCGAGGCTTCATCAGGGAACAGGCACTTCACGGTCGAGCGCTGCCAGCCCTCGCGGGGCACGGGCATGCCCGGCTCGCCCCACAGGGCTTCTTCCTGTTCGGTGTCGGCGTCGGCGTCTTCCACCGAAACGGCCAGCGTCTCGATCTCCATCAGGGCGTCCGTCAGGATCTCGATGTGGGCTTCGGTGGTCAGCAGGGTCAGTTCATGCATGGTGGGTCAGCGCTGCTTGCGAGCGGCCATCCATTTTTCGAGGTAGTGGATGTCGGTGCCGCCGTCGACGAAACCAGCGTCGACCATCAGCTCGCGGTGCAGGGGCACGTTGGTCTGGATGCCTTCGATCACGGTTTCCGACAGGGCAGTGCGCATGCGGGCCAGGGCCTGCTCGCGGGTGTCGCCGTGCACGATGATCTTGCCGATCATGGAGTCGTAGTTGGGCGGCACGAAGTAGTTGGTGTACGCGTGCGAATCGACGCGCACGCCGGGGCCACCGGGCGGGTGCCAGGTGGTGATGCGGCCCGGCGAGGGGATGAACTTCACCGGGTCTTCGGCGTTGATGCGCACTTCGATGGCATGGCCACGCAGTTCGATCTGGCGCTGGGTGAAGGGCAGCTTCTCACCAGCGGCCACGCGGATCTGCATCTGCACGATGTCGATGCCGCTGGTCATTTCGGTGACGGGGTGCTCCACCTGCACGCGGGTGTTCATCTCGATGAAGTAGAACTCGCCGTTTTCGTACAGGAACTCGAAGGTGCCCGCACCGCGGTAGCCGATCTTCTTGCAGGCGGCGGCGCAGCGGTCACCGATCTTCTCGATGACGCGGCGGGGGATGCCCGGGGCCGGCGCTTCTTCGATGATCTTCTGGTGGCGGCGCTGCATGGAGCAGTCGCGCTCGCCCAGCCACACGGCGTTCTTGTGCTGGTCGGCCAGCACCTGGATCTCGATGTGGCGCGGGTGCTGGAGGAACTTCTCCATGTACACGGCCGGGTTGCCGAAGGCGGCACCGGCTTCGGCACGCGTGGTCTGCACGGCGTGGATCAGGGCCGCTTCGGTGTGCACCACCCGCATGCCGCGACCACCGCCGCCGCCGGCGGCCTTGATGATCACGGGGTAGCCGATGCTGCGCGCGATCTTGATGATCTCTTTCGGGTCTTCAGGCAGGGCGCCATCCGAGCCGGGCACGCAGGGCACGCCCGACTTGATCATGGCCTGCTTGGCCGAGACCTTGTCGCCCATGATGCGGATGCTCTCGGGCGTGGGGCCGATGAAGGTGAAGCCCGACGACTGCACGCGCTCGGCGAAGTCGGCGTTCTCGGACAGGAAGCCGTAGCCGGGGTGGATGGCCTCGGCATCGGTCACTTCGGCGGCCGAGATGATGGCCGGCATGTGCAGGTAGCTCTGCGCCGAGGGGGCCGGGCCGATGCACACGGCCTCATCGGCCAGCTTGACGTACTTGGCTTCGCGGTCGGCTTCGGAATACACCACCACCGACTGGATGCCCATCTCGCGGCAGGCGCGCTGAATGCGCAGGGCGATTTCGCCTCGATTGGCGATCAGAATTTTTTTGAACATGGTGCCTCGGCTCAATCGCCCTGACGGGCTGCGCCCGTGGCGCAATTTGGCTTCGCCGCAAGGCCTGCGGCCTTGTCACCCCGATTGGCGATCAGGATCTTCTTGAACATGAAGACCCCCGCTTACTCGATGATGAACAGGGGCTGGCCGTATTCGACAGGCTGGCCGTTCTCGACCAGGATCTTCGAGACGACGCCGTCCTTGTCGGCTTCGATCTCGTTCATGATCTTCATGGCTTCGATGATGCACACGGGCTGACCGGCCTTGACGGTGTCACCCACTTCGGCGAAGGCCTTGGCGCCCGGGCTGGACGAGCGGTAGAAGGTGCCCACCATGGGCGACTTCACGACGTGGCCGGTTTCGACCGGGGCTTCGGCAGCGGCTGGCGCGGCGGCGGGGGCAGCCACGGCCGCAGGCGCAGCGGCCTGCAGGGGGGCGGCAGGCAGGGCCTGGGTGTAGACCACCGGCTGGGCGCCGGCCTTGACGATGCGCACCTTGCCGTCGGCCTCGGTGATTTCAAGTTCCGAGACGTTCGATTCCGACACCAGGTCGATCAGGGTTTTCAGTTTGCGCAAGTCCATGATGGGATCTCCGGAGTGAGCGGGCTTGTGCCCCGCGTGACTGCTTCTGGAAGGGTTCAGTGGGCCGTTGAGGCGCCGATGAGGGGCCGTCAGGCCTTGGCTGGGGCCGACGCGGCCGACAGACGGTCCAGCGCGGCGTCCAGCGCCAGGTGGTAGCCCTTGGCGCCCAGCCCCACGATCACGCCTTCGGCGATGTCGCTGAAATAGGAGTGGTGCCGGAAGGGCTCACGGCGGTGCACGTTAGACAGGTGCACCTCGATGAACGGAATGGCCACGCCCGCGAAGGCGTCGCGCAGGGCCACGCTGGTGTGCGTGAAGGCGCCCGGGTTGATGATCACGAACTGAGTGCCGTCGGTGCGCGCGGCATGCACGCGGTCGATCAGCACACCTTCGTGATTGCTCTGGAAGGCCGTCAGGC
>JBEGRT010000271.1:0-3996 GCA_041180305.1 Pseudomonadota bacterium | reverse complement strand
ACCGAGGCAGCCGAGTTCGCCCTCGACCGTCACTCCGATCCTGTGGGCCGCGGCGACGACCTTGCGCGTCACCTCGACGTTGTAGGCGTAGTCGGCGATGGTTTTCCCGTCCTCGCGCAGGCTGCCGTCCATCATCACCGAGCCGAAGCCCAGGTTGATCGCGCCTTCGCAGATCTTGGGGCTGGTGCCGTGGTCCTGGTGCATCACCAGGGGGATGTGGGGGTACATCTCGACGGCGGCCTGGATCAGGTGCTTGATGAAGGGCTCACCGGCGTACTTGCGGGCGCCGGCGCTGGCCTGCAGGATCACCGGGGCACCGACTTCGTCGGCGGCGGCCATCACGGCCTGCACCTGCTCCAGGTTGTTGACGTTGAAAGCCGGAATGCCGTAGCCGTTTTCGGCGGCATGGTCCAGCAGCTGGCGCATGGAAACGAGAGCCATGTGGATCCCCAGGAAAGTTGATGAAAGACGGGTAGGTTCGTGGTCGGGCGGATTCTACCGAGCCCCAGTGAGGCCGCTCCACCACAACGAAACAGGCATGCAGCAGCCGATCTGGCGCAAACCGCCAGCTTCACACCTCTTTTTGTGGAGAATGTCACACAGAAATCCGCAGAATGCGGCTGCTGGCACCCCCCTTGTGTGCAGGGTGTCGTCTGCCTGTGGTGGGCTGTCTGTTGTCCATGAACCCTCCTCACTCTCAAGGCCGCTTGCCCCCCATCGACCGGTCGCTGCGTCAGGCGATCCGGGCCGAACAGGTGCGCATGCTGCTCGGCCATGCCAGTGTGGTCACGGTGCTGGCCACCGGCTTTGCCTGCCTGCTGGCCTATTACGCGGCCAGCCATGTCTCGCCCACGCAGGTGCATCTGTGGCTGGCGCTGAAGGTGCTGGTGATCCTGCCGCGCATTGCACACGCCGAATGGTTCCGCCGCCAATCGTCGCCGCCCACCCGCCGCACCCTGCAGGTGGTCACGGGGCTGCTGCTGCTCGATGGCCTGGCCTGGGGCCTGGCCGGCATCTTGCTCATCCCTCTGCACGACCCGCAGAACGCCACCTTCATCAGCGCCTGCCTGATGGGCGTGGCCTCGGTGGCCACCTTCACGCTGCACGCCCATTGGGTGGCCAACCTGGCCTACTGCGTGCCCATGATCGTGCCGGCCGCCCTGCACCTGATGTCGCGCCACGATGCCTTCGGCTACGTGGGCGGCACAGCCCTGCTGGTGTTCCTGTCGGTGCTGATGCTGGTGTCGCGCCGCGCGCACCGCAACATCGGTGAAATGCTGTGGCGCCGTTTCCTGATGGACCGTGTCGTGGCCGACAAGGAAGAGGCCCTGCGGCAGTCCGAGCGCCAGCACGCCATCAAGAGCCAGTTCGTGGCCACCATGAGCCACGAACTGCGCACCCCGCTGCACGGCATCCTGGGCGTGACCCGCCTGCTGCTCGACGACAACCCCGTGGGGCAGAGCCGCGAGCGTCTGGGCCTGGTGCAGCGCTCGGGCGAGCACCTGCTGTCGATCATCAACCACATCCTGGATTTCTCGCGCATCGATGCGGGCCATCTGACCATCGAATCACAGCCCTTCGACCTCGATGCGCTGCTGGAAGATGTGGTGAACCTCACGGCCATCAACGCCCAGGCGCGCCAGCTCACGCTCAAGGGGCACCTGCAACTGCCCAAGCCCTGCTGGGTGGTGGGCGATGCGCCGCGGGTGCGACAGGTCATCCTGAACCTGGTGGGCAATGCCATCAAGTTCACGGAAAAAGGCGGCATCGAACTGCGGGCCTACCGCCATGCCGAAAGCCGCCTGATCGTGGTGCAGGTCAAGGACACCGGGGTGGGCATCGCGCCCGACGACCTGCGCGCCATCTTCGACCCCTACCGCCAGGCGGGCAATGCCGTGGGCATGGCCGTGGGCGGTACCGGCCTGGGTCTGACCATCTCGCGCGAGATCAGCCGGGCCATGGGCGGCGACATCACCTGCATGAGCGTGGTGGGCGAGGGCTCGACCTTCGAATTCAGCGCCCACCTGCCGGCCACCGAGCCGCCGAAAGCCAGCCCCCACGGCCGGCGCACCCTGAACAAGCCCGGGCTGTTCAACGAGCAAGGTCACGCCACGGAACCGCAGGGGCCGCTGCGCGGCACCATCTTGCTGGCCGAAGACAACGATGTGAACGCACTGATCGTGCAATCGCAGCTGGAGCAACTGGGCCTGGACGTGATCCACGCCCACAACGGGCAACAGGCCCTGGCCCGACTGACCGACGCCAGCCAGAGCCGCCCGGACCTGGTGCTGATGGATTGCCAGATGCCCATGATGGACGGCTTCGAGGCCACCCGGCGCCTTCGCCAGCACGAAGCACTGAACCACCTGCCGCGCCTGCCGGTGGTGGCCCTGACGGCCAGCGCCATGGCCGAAGACAACGCACGCTGCCTGAGCGCCGGCATGGACGCCCACCTGCCCAAGCCCTTCGAAGACGCCGACCTGGTGCGCCTGCTGGCCAGCTACCTGAGCACGCCTGCGGCCTGACCGTGCCCTGACCGTGCCCAGACCGCGCTCAGGCCGAGGTCGGCTCGCGGTCTCGCACAGAGCGCCTCGGGGTCGACCAGCCCGAACTGACCGCCGCGAACACCTGGATGTCCGGGTGGTAGGTCTGCTTCATGAAGGGGTAGAGCCGGTGGTGCTGCTCGTACCAGGTGTGATCGGCATTGAGCACATCGAAGGTCAGCACGCAATGCTCGATGTAGCCTGCATAGGGCAGCGGCACCCACTCGTCACGCCCGTTCACCGGGCTGAAACCCAGCGAGCGGTAGATGCGGTCCAGCGGCCGCCGGGCCCCCACCACCATGTGCTGCACCTGGGTGGCATAGCAGTACAGGTACAGGGCCTTGAACAGGGCCAGCCGCACATTCATCTGGTTGTAACCGGGCCGCACTGACAATCGGCTGACTTCGATCAGCTGGTGCCCCTGAAGCCGCGGCGGCAAGGTGACCGCCTGCTCGATGGGCAAGGGCTGCTGGGCGTTGAGGTGGATCCGGATGGTGCCGACCGCCTCGCCGCTGAGCTTGTCTTCGGCCACGAACACCACGGTGCCGGGTGCGCGGTCGTACTGGTCGGGCTGCAAGAGCCGCTCGCCCAGTTCGGGCACATGGTGCCCGTAAGACATGGCCCGCAATGCGCACACCTTGGCCAACTGGGCCTCGGTGCGCACCAGCCTGACCACGAAGGGCAAGGCGGCGGTCTGGACATCATCGTTGGCCAGAGTGGAATGCTCTGACGCAAACGCCCGATCTGGTGCCGAAGGCTGCATGTGTCATCTCCCTGAAACTGCGAAGAGGCGCAAGGCATCACGCCACGCTTTTCACATGGCAAAAATTCTTGCACGCATTGACAGTTTTGGGAAGGGCGATGACAGCCCGATGGCAGTGTGCCCCCCTGCATGCAGGGGCCCGCTTGTGGCAGGTCAGGCTTTCACTTCACACACCTTGAGCATGTTGGTGCCGCCGGGGTAGCCCATGGGCTCTCCGCAGGTGATGGCGTAGGTGTCCCCCGGCATAAGCACGCCACGTGCCACGAGCACGGCCTCGGCATGGCGCAGCGCCTCGTCGCGGTCGGTGCTGGTGGGCACCAGCAAAGGGCGCACGTTGCGGTACAGCGCCATGCGGTGCATCGCGTTGGGCTGGGCCGTGAGCGCGAAAATGGGCACGTGGATCTTGTGCCGGCTCATCCACAGCGCGGTCGAGCCCGACTCGGTCAACGCGATGATGGCCTTGCAGCCCAGGTGGTGGGCCGTGAACAGCGCACCCATGGCGATGCTTTGATCGATGCGCGCAAAGCGCTTGTTGGTGAAGTCGGTCTCGATGGAGACGTCTTCGGCCCGCTCGGCCTCGAGCGCGATCTGGTGCATCTGCTCCACCGTCTCGACGGGGTACTTGCCAGCCGCCGTCTCGGCGCTGAGCATGACCGCGTCGGTGCCATCCAGAACCGCGTTAGCCACGTC
>JBEGRT010000270.1:0-7742 GCA_041180305.1 Pseudomonadota bacterium | reverse complement strand
GCCCACTGGCGGTCCAGGCCCAGCAGCTTGCCCATGTCTTCGCTGGCGCCCATGAACCGCTGCACCGAAGGGTCGGTGTCGTTGGTGCGGCTGCCCACATTGGCCTGGGTGATGCCCAGTTCCTCTGCTTCCATCAGGGCGAAAATGGTCCAGCGCACCACGGCCAGCCAGTCGTCGTCGCCACGGCGCACCATGGGGCCCAGGGCTTCCTTGGAGATCAGCTCAGGCAGGATCAGATGCTCGTCAGGCGAGGGCGCTTCCTTGCTGCGCACGCTGGCCAGGCCCGAGGCATCGGTGGTGTAGGCCTGGCATCGGCCCGAGAAATAAGCCTTGAACGCCGCCTCGAAGCTGTCAAACACCACGGGCTTGAGGTTGAGTTGGTGGCGGCGGGAAAAATCGGCCAGATTTTTTTCGGTGGTGGTGCCGGCCTGCACGCACACCTGTGCGCCTTTGAGCTGTTTGGCGCTGCTGACCTTGAGCTTGCGCGGCACCATGAAGCCCTGGCCATCGTGGTAGGTCACGGCCACGAAATGCAGGCCCAGGGAGGCGTCGCGGGTGAGCGTCCACGAAGTGTTGCGCGACAGCACATCGATCTGGCCCGATTGCAGGGCGGCAAAGCGCTGCTGGGCATTCAGCGGGGTGTAGCTCACCTTGTCAGGGTTGCCCAGCACGGCAGCAGCCACCGCGCGGCAGATGTCGACATCCAGGCCTTTCCAGCGGTTCTGGCTGTCAGGGGCTGAAAAACCCACCACCCCCGTGCTGACCCCACATCGAAGGGTGCCGCGTTGCTTCACGCCATCGAGCGTGGTGCCGGCATGGGCGCCGAAAGTCAGACAAAGCAGGGTTGTCCCGGTGATGGTGTTCAACACATTTCGTAAAACATTGACGCATTGAGAATTTGTGCGCATGTGACCCCGGGTGTTCTGGACAAAGACGGCTCCCGGCAAGCATACGGCATGCCCCGAAAGCGTCTGCATGGAGTCGGCAGTGGTTGAGTCAGCGTCCGGTGCGCCCCTGGTCACAGGCCGGCTGTGCCCCTGGCATGCCGGCTTTGCGCCCGCCCTGGAGGCCCGCTTCCAGCGCGAACAAGCCGCATCCCGCCTGCACCTGATCCGCAGGGCCTCACGCCTGGGGGCCTTGTTTGCCATGGGCATGGTGATGACCGACTGGTTCTTGCTGCCCGACATGTTCTGGCAGGTGGTCTTGCTCAAGGGGGTGGTGTTCCCTCTGGTCTGTGTGTTTGGGCAGATGGCAGTCGAGCGCTGGGCCCCTGCCGCCTGGCGTGAGTGGAGCCTGGCGGCCGGTGGAGGCCTGGGCGTGCTGATCTGCCTGCATGTGTCGCTGAGCAGCCAGAGCGTGTGGGCCCTGGAAAGCCTGGTGGTGCTTGACATTGTGGTCATGTTCGTCACGGCCGTGGCCCGCTTCCTGCCGGCCCTTGCGCTCAGTGGCGCCACCCTGGTGGGGCATCTGTACGCCGTGCACAGCATGCAGCTGATGCCGCACCCGGTGGCCCAGAGTTCGACCATCTTGCTGTTGTCGCTGCTGGCCTTCACCCTGTATGCGACCTGGGTGCTGGAGCGCGACGAGCGCCGGGCCTGGCTGATGGCCCGGCAGGAGGAGGCCTTGCAGCAGGAGTTGCGGCACGCCCACGACACCATGGCCCAGACGGCGCGCACCGACAACCTCACGCAACTGGCCAACCGGCGGCATTTCGACGAGGCCTTGCGCCAGGTCTGGGCCGATGCTGTGTTGCGGCGCCAGGCGGTGGCCATCTTGCTGGTGGATGTGGACCACTTCAAGGCCTTCAACGACCTGTATGGCCACCCGGCGGGCGATGCCTGCCTGCGGGCGGTGGCTGGTGCCATGCGGGCCTGCGTTCGCAAGGGCGGCGATGTGATGGCCCGCTGGGGTGGGGAAGAATTCGCCGTGGTCATGAGCGACGCCTCGCTGGAATCGGCCCGGCTGCTGGCCGAGCGCATCCGGCAGGCGGTGCAGGAGCTGGCCAGGCCGCACGCCGCGTCGCGGGCAGGGGAGTGCGTGTCGGTGAGCGTGGGCGTGAGTGCCATGGTGCCCGACTCGCATTCCAGCCTGGAAGAGCTGTTGCGCACGGCCGACCTCTGCCTGTACGAGGCCAAGGCGCGGGGGCGCAACCGGGTGTGGGCACGCGATGCAGACCCCTATGTCACCAGAACCTGGGTGACGGCCGCATGAAGCGTTTCAGCCTCGCGCGCTGGGCCATGGCCTTCCCACCGGAAGTGGAGCGACAGTTTGAAAAGGACATGGGCCTGGCGCGTTTGCGCCACTTCCTGGTCAGCGGCGCCATCTCGGTGCTGAACTACAACCTGTTCCTGCTGGTCGACTGGTTGCTGGTGCCCGATGTGCTGGACATGGCCGCCCTGGTGCGCCTGGGGCTGTTCACGCCACTGTGTTGCCTGACCATCTGGGGTGGCTGGCACTTCCGCGCCTTCTGGCTGACCCTGCCGAGCTGGGTTGTTGAAGCGGTGGTGGCCCTGCACGGCGTGTTCGCGGCGCTGACCGTGGCTTTCCTGCTGAGCCTGAGCGCCAGCCCCTTGTGCTATGCCTATCACGCGGGCTACGTGATCATCCTGATCTACGGGAACGTGGTGCAGCGGCTGCGCTTCGTCTGGGCTCAGCCTTTCACCCTGGCGGTGCTGGGGGTGCATGCCAGCATGCTCTGGCGTGACGACGGTTTTCCCGACGCGGTTCGCCTGCCCATGTTCGTGTTCGTGCTCAGTGTGGCCGGCTATACCTTGATGACCAACCGCCGCCTGGAGCGCGACGAGCGACAGCGTTATCTGGCCAGCTTGCGGGCGCAGGCGCTGCGCGACCAGCTGCACAGCTCGCATGCGCAGCTGGAAGTGGCTTCACGCACCGATGCCTTGACCGGCGTGGCCAACCGGCACGGTCTGGAGCACCAGCTGAGCATTTTGCGGCGCCGCAGCTGGCTGGCCGGGGAATCACTGGCCATGCTGGTGCTGGACGTCGATCACTTCAAATCGTTCAACGACCGTTATGGCCATCCGGCCGGTGACGAGACCCTGCGCTGGGTGGCCCAGGTGTTGCGGGAACAGGTGGCGCAGGCCCACGCAGGCATGGCGCAGGCCGGCATGCCACCTGACATGCATCCGGTGGTGGCCCGCTGGGGCGGCGAAGAATTTGTGGCGGTATTGCCGGGGCTGGATGAAGGCGCAGCCCGGGCGTGGGCCGAATTGCTGGTGGCCCAGGTGCGCGCGCTGGGCATTCGCCACGAGCGCGCACCTGATACAGGTTGCGTGACCATCAGCGTGGGTGTGGCCGTGTGGGAGGCTTCGTCGCTGGAAACGCTGGATGACGTCATGGCCCGCGCCGACGCGGCCCTGTACCTGGCCAAGCGCCGGGGGCGCTGCCGCGCCGAGCTGGCGCCCGCGGCGCTGGATGCCGCAGCACCAGGCGCTGAAACTGGGATGCGTGGCTCTGCGCCCCTGAAACAAGGGGGGCATCTGGCTTTCTGATGCGTGATTCCATCACATCGCTTGCGGGCACCCCCGATGCCGTGTTTGATTGATCTCGATAGCCTGAGAACCCTGGACACACGCTGAAGTCAGTTTCTACGATGTATATTATGTCAACCAACGGGTGCATGCATGGCCACTGAGCTGTCGGCCAGCGAAGCCCTTCAGGTCGAGCAGACCCTGGCCGAGCGATTCCGCTGGCTGGTCTTTCCTCGTGACCTGGAGTGGCGATATGCCCGCGACACATCGCAGGCGCGCATCCAGCAATTGCGGCGGGCAGGCCTGGCCCTCGCTTTCGTGATCAACCTGTTCCTGGTGTCTGACAGGGCCATGGTGCCCGACCGGTTCGATCACGCGCTGTGGTTGCGTCTGGTGGGGTTCAGCGGCGTGACGCTGCTGGGGCTTCAGGTGCTGGGCCGCATCCACCAGGTGCTGTGGCGTGAATTGTTCGTGGCCGCCTCGGCGGTGGCCGCTTCGCTCATCCACATCTACCTGTGCCTGAGCAGCCGCAGCGAGAACGCGCCCGCTTACCTGGTGGGCCTGGCCATGATCATCTTCTACGCGAATGTGTTCAGTCGCATCCGGTTCTGGGTGGCTCTGGCGCTCAATGGTGTGCAAATGGGGCTGTATGCACTGGCCTGCCTGCAGTTTCCTCACCCCAACTGGCCGCTGTTGCTGCCCATCGGCCTGGTACTGGCCTCCACCGCCACCTTCACGGCGTACTACCTCTACAGTCTCGAATACGAAGACCGTCACAACTACCTGCTGTCGATGCGTCAGCGTGAACTCAACTCGCAACTGACAGTTGCCAATGACGAACTGGAGCGTGTGTCGCGCACCGATGCCCTCACCCAGGTGGCCAACCGGCGTCATTTCGATGAGTTCTTTGCCCAGGTGTGGTCTCGGGCGGTGCATGACAACGAGCGGGTGTCCATCCTGATGCTGGATGTGGATCACTTCAAGCCATACAACGACCACTATGGGCACCAGGCGGGCGACGCGTGCCTGGAGGCTGTGGCCCAGGCCTTGCGCCAGAGTGTGCGCCGCCCGGGTGACCTGGTGGCCCGCTATGGCGGTGAAGAATTCATCGTGCTGCTGTACCGCGCCACGGCCGAGCAAGTGCAGGCCGCGGCCGAGCGTGTGCGGGCCTCGGTCGAAGCCCTGGCCGTTCCACACCAGGGCTCGCCGCTGTACGGTCGGGTCACGGTCAGCCTGGGCGTGGCCAGCGTGCAGGCCGGTGAGCGCCATGCCAGCCCACAGCGCCTGATCCAGCAGGCTGATCAGGCGCTTTATCAGGCCAAGAACCGCGGGCGCAACCGTGTGTGGCCCCAGGTCGAGGAGATGGTGTCATGAACGCCGCAGCCCTGGCCCTGCCCACCTCGCGCCAGATCGTGGCCATCGATGCAGCCCTGCTTCGCGGGCGTGACTGGCGCATCGCCCTGCCCGGCTCGCTCGAGGGCGAATACCGCCAGGCCATCGCGGAACACAGGCACCAGCAACTGCTGCGCACAGGCTGGTTGGCCCTGGTCATTTTCAACAGCTTTTTGCTGGTCGATCTGCTGATGGCGCGTGACATGTTCTGGCAGAGCGTGGCGGTGCGGCTGGGCCTGTTCACGCCCTTCGGGGTGGCTGTGCTGGTGGCTGCAAGGCGTCACAAGGCCCTGCTCACGCACGCGGCCTGGCTGGACCTGACCGATTTCATCGTGCTGGTCAGTGGTTGGGCGGCTGCGGCCTGCCTGGCCTTCATCCTGCTGAACAGTCACGACCCCATGTCCATGTATTACCACGCAGGTTTCATGGTCGTGATCCTGTATGGCGTGCTGGTGCAGCCGGTGGGTTTTCTGTGGGCTTTGCTCTTTGGCCTGGGCATGTTGTCGATCCACCTCTGGAGCGCCTGGCGCGGGGTGCAGGCATTGCCGCCGCCCTTGCAGATTTCCCTGCTTCACCTGCTGGTGTCCACGGTGGGCTTGTCCCTGGCGGCCAGCTACCTGGTGGAAAAGGCGCGCCGCCGGCGTTTCCTGCTGATGCGCCGCGATCAGGCCATGACCGAGCAACTGGCCGAGGTCAATGCCACCCTGCGTCGCCTGTCACAGGCCGATGTGCTGACCGGTGTGGCCAACCGGCGCCATTTCCGCGAGCACCTGCAGCAGGTGTGGGAGCGTGCCGCGGGTGATGGCAGCCCGGTGTCGGTGCTGATGCTGGACGTGGATCACTTCAAGGCCTACAACGACCACCATGGCCACCCGGCGGGTGATGCCTGCCTGCAGATCGTGGCTTCGGCCGTGGCCGAGCACGTGCGCGCACCCATCGACTTCGTGGCCCGTTATGGGGGTGAAGAGTTCGTGGCGGTGCTGCCCGGGGCCACCCGCGAGGTGGCCCTGCAGGTGGCCGAGCGCGTGCGCCAGGGCGTGATGGACAAGGCCCTGCCCCACTCGGCATCGCCCACGGCCCGCGTGGTGACGGTCAGTGTGGGCGTGGCCACCAGCGCCAGCCCTGGCCTGGACTGCCCGGATGCCGACCGGCTGGTGGGGCGCGCCGATCGGGCCCTGTACGAGGCCAAGCGCGGTGCGCGCAACCGGGTGCAGGCCTTCGGCGACACCCCCGAAGGTGTTCAGGACCCCAGCTGAGTGCTGGCCTCCCGGGCCGCACGGTGTGCGGGGTCATCGGGGTCGAGGTGGGTCATGACACTGATGACAGGCAGGCTGCTCATGAGGCGGTCGCGTGCCACCAGGGTGATGTCGTGGCCCTGCTTGACCGTCAGGTGGGCATCGACCGTGAGGTGGGCATCGACCGCGATCATGTCGCCCAGCTTGCGCGTGCGCACGTCGTGCACTTCATTGACACCCGGTGTGGTCACCAGCAGGTGGCAGATCTGTTCGTACTGCTCTTGCGACACGGCTCGGTCCATCAGGTCATGCAGGGCGTCCCAGGCGAATTCCCAGCCCATCTTCGTGACCATCAGGCCCACGATCAGGGCCGCCACCGGGTCCAGGAAGCTGTAGCCCATCAGATTGCCGCCGATGCCCAGCGCCACCACCAGTGAAGATGCTGCATCGGAGCGGGCGTGCCAGGCATTGGCCACCAGCATGGTCGAGCGCACTTTTTCGGCCATGGCCAGCATGTAGCGGAACAGGCCTTCCTTGGCCACCAGGGTGATCAGGGCCACCCACAAGGCGATGCTCTGCACCGCGGGCAAGGCCTCGGCCGGGGCCGACAGCTTGCCCACGGCCTGCCACAACATGCCGGCGCCCACGGCCAGCAGCAGCAGGCCCACCACGAACGAGGCGGCGGTTTCATAGCGCTGGTGGCCGTAGTGGTGGTCGTCGTCAGCGCCCTGGTGGCTGTGGCGGTTGGCCAGCAGCACCACGAAATCGGCCAGCAGGTCGGACATCGAGTGAATGCCATCGGCCACCAGGGCCGATGAATGCGCCACCACCCCCACCACCACCTGCACCACGGTCAGCACCAGGTTCACGGCCACGCTGACCAGGGTGCTGCGCCGTGCCACCTGGGCGCGTTCGGGAGAGTCGTCTTCGTGGTCGTCGCGGGGCGGGTTCAGGTGATCGGTGGGCACAGGGGCACTCATGCAGCAGAAAAGTTCACACGGCTTCGGTCGAATCGATATACTGTATGCGCATACAGTATTCGCAAGATTCAGCCCGGCCAGTGGCCATTGTCCCGCATCGTGTCGCACTGCACCATGACCTCGCGCACATCGCCCCCCCTGCCTTTGTCTTCAGCCCACCTCAGCCAGCACCTGTGGTGGGGCGATGCCATGGTGTCATCGGCGGCGCGCACCTGGCCCAGCGGACATGCCGCGCTCGACGCCTTGCTGCCCGGTGGCGGCTGGCCCAGCCAGGACCTGATCGAGGTGCTGCAGCCCCTGCACGTGCAGGCCGAATGGCGCCTGGTGGCGCCCGCGGTGGCTGCGCTGGTGGACCGGGGCGGCAGTGTGCTGCTGATCGGGCCACGCCAGTGCCCGCACCTGCCCGGGCTGGCGCAATGGGGGGTGCCGGCCGACCGCGTGGTGTGGGTGCACGCCGCTACCGAGGCGCAGCGCCTGTGGGCCACCGAGCAGGCGCTCAAATCGGACGCGCTCACGGCCGTGATGAGCTGGCTGCCGCAGGCCCGCCCCGAGCAGTTGCGCCGTCTGCAGACCCTGGCCACGGCGCACGCGGGCCTGAGCTTCCTGTTCCGACCGATGGCGCAGGCGCAGGTGGCCTCGCCTGC
>JBEGRT010000269.1:0-2593 GCA_041180305.1 Pseudomonadota bacterium | reverse complement strand
TCGATGGTGATCTCCAGCGCGCGAGGCTGGCAATTGTAAGTTGCGTCCGTCGCGCCGAATTCGACACGGACCGGATCGCCGCCCATGGCGCGCCGTGTGTTGTAGACCTTGAACGAGTTCTTGTCGTCGAATGACTTGAACTGACCTGACGTTCCGGGAACCGGAGTCGATGGGGCCAGACGTTCGGCCAACGTGAGAGCGCCGGCCAGGTCGTTCATATATCCCTGGGCGTATGCGGTCAGTTGGTAATTGAGTATTGCTGATGCTGTTCTGCTCATATTTTGAGAGTGTTAGTTGTCGATGATTGTTCGATGGTTAGCTGAGCGTCAGCGGTGCGTGAGGCGCGCAGAGCGCAAGGTCGCCAGAAACGGCTCCTCCTGGTTGAACGCACACCCCAATGACCACGCGCGCCCCAGTGCCGGCGTCGGTGACTACGGAGCCGTCCGTGTGTTGCTGAACCCGGGCGCCCTCAGCGATCGTTCCCGAGCATTTGAACCTCACCAGCCCAGAGATGGTGCCGAGAATACCGATGCTCGACTTGCCGGTCGTCGCCTGCCCTTCGAGGATAACCCCAGTTGCCGGCACGGTGGCAGACGCCGAGATGGTTGCCGTCCCGGATGCCATGGTGACCGTGTATCCCTCCTTGTCGACGTGCGTCGCGGACGGAGTCTGCGAAATGACCGCGTTGTCTTGTGCGAATAATGCTGAACCTGCCATAATGTTTTGTCAGTTGATTGTGATTGTGATGGGTTAGGCCGGCGTCTTGATGCCGAACAATTCCGGTTTTTTGAGGCGAACCATGTTGAACGCCTGGTCGTATGTGCACCGATTGGCGAGCCTGTAGGACTCGACCTCGGCCTGCATTGCGGCAGCCGTTGCGGCGCTGTCCTCAAATGTTTCCTTCGCTTTCCCGCGCGGATTGCCGGCCGTCGCGCGATTCAGGACAGGCTTTCCGCTGCGCGTCTGGAGCTTGTCCTCCTGGTCGTCGGCATCGTCGTCCGGCTCGCCGACAACATCGTTCAGGAACTCGACGCGCTCCTCGCGGTTCTTCATGGCCGCAAGAACCGGACGGAGCTTCACCCGCTTCGGCTCCTCGACGGTCCGTGCGTCGAACTCGGATTCGATCTGTTCATTATCCTGTTCGGTCACGCGGTTCTTGAGGCTGTTGTTCTCGGTTTCAAGCCCCGAGACTTTGGCTTCCGCGCTCGTCGCGCGGTTCTGCAACTTGGTGACTTCCGCGATGATGGCGTCTTCGGACGCTTCCGCGGTCAGCCCAAGCTTCGATGCGATGTTCTTCATTTTGCTTTCCGTTTTGTTTTGTTGGCCTGCCGCCGACGCACTCGCGTCGTCGCGGTTTGTCAGGGGAACCATCCCCTTCAAATTTGGTGAATTCGTCAGCCCGATAGTGTCGAGCCTGATCGGGCGCACTCGGTCATCGCCGAGAGATTGCAGATCGTCGGAACGCCAGACCGGCGAGAGGAACCGATAGCGTTTGTTTGCAATTGCCGGTTTCCCAACATCGGTCCATTCGATCTGCCCCCAGAGTCCATCGCCGCGCGCCTCGACCTTCTCTACCCATCCAAACGCCTCCGATGACTTCGTGTCGTCGTAAGAGAAATGGTCTTGGTCCACGAGCAGCTTGTCGCGAAACGCATTGGCCATCGCTTTGACGGCGTCTGAGTCGATGACCTGCACCCGACGGCGTTTCGCTTTGTCGACGTGCGGATATTCCCCGAGCGGCACGAGATGAAACCAGTTGTCGGCCGGGAGTTGGCCGGCCCGGTTGAATAGCGATGTGAGCGTCACGATTTCACCCCTTGCTGGAATGCTGCCTGCATGAAATCCTCCATGACCCTGGCCGCCCGAGGGTCGGCGTTGATGTCCTTGAGCAGTTGCGGCAGTTCGCCGCGGAACTCCTCTAGCTTCGCGCGCAAGATTGATTCGTCCTCAATTGCAAGGATGCGTTCAAGGCGCTGGCGAATGGGCGCGAGATCGTCGGAGAACGCCTCGACAAGCCGCACCATTTCCTTGCCGGCCCTGTTTACCATTGCCGTCTCGTCCTCATCACCTTCGGAGTCGTCGCCCTCATCCTCGATAGGCTCTGGCTCCGTATCGTCACCAGATGCTCCACTAGGCCGACCGAATTGCCCGGGTTGCGGTTGACCGATCTGCTGAATCGTGATCGGTTCGCGCGTTGGGTTCTTCGCCCATGAAGCCTTGACTTCCGGGCTGACTGGTGGAAGCGACGTCATCTCTCGAAACTGCGCTTCGTCGGCCAAGTTTGGCGTGACCAATCCAGCCCGCACCGCCACGCCGTAAGTATCGGAGAACGCCTTTAAGTCCTGTTTGTCATCGGCCTTGAGTTTGAAATACGCCAGCATCGGCTCGCCCGGGTGCGCGCGTTCAAGAACTTCGGCATCAAAATACCGTTGGAACAATTCAGAGATGACTGACGCCTCTTCGATTGCGAGATCGTCGAAAGACGACTGATGCGAATCCGCGTTGCCGCTGCCAAGCCCGGTCGCCTCGTTTAGCATCGTCAGCTTGCCGCCCGTGCCAGCGATGACGAGTTGCGTGTCTAGATCGTCCTTGT
>JBEGRT010000268.1:0-2730 GCA_041180305.1 Pseudomonadota bacterium | reverse complement strand
CGAAGGCGGTGGCCGTGCCGTGGCCGTAAGCCACCTGGGCGGCATCGAGCTGTTCGGCCGCCTGCTCGATCAGGGCGATGACAGTGAGCGCGCTCATGCCACCATCCGTTCCAGCGTGCGGCGGTAGATGTCTTTCAGGGGCTCGATGGCGCTGACGGCCACGTGCTCGTCGATTTTGTGGATGCTGGCGTTCACCGGGCCAAATTCGACCACCTGCGGGCAGATCTGCGCGATGAAGCGGCCGTCCGACGTGCCACCGCTGGTGGACAGTTCGGTGCTCAGGCCCGTGGTATCGGTGATGGCGGCCGAAATGGCCTCGATCAGGGCGCCCGGGCGGGTCAGGAAGGGGCGGCCACCCAGCACCCAGTCGATGGTGTATTCCAGGCCATGGGCCTTGAGCACGGCTTCCAGCCGTTCCTTGAGCGATTCGGGCGTCGATTCGGTCGAAAAGCGGAAGTTGAAATCCAGCACCACGTCACCCGGGATCACATTGTTGGCGCCCGTGCCCGCGTGGATGTTCGACACCTGCCAGCTGGTGGGCGGGAAGTGGTCGTTGCCCTGGTCCCAGACGATGGTGGTGAGTTCTGCCAGCGCGGGGGCCACCTGGTGGATGGGGTTGCGCGCCAGGTGCGGGTAGGCAATGTGCCCCTGAATGCCCTTGACGCGCAACTTGCCCGACAGCGAGCCGCGGCGGCCGTTCTTGATCATGTCGCCCAGCGACTTGACCGAGGTGGGTTCGCCCACGATGCAGGCATCGAGCCGCTCGCCGCGGGCTTGCAGCCATTCGCACACCTTCACGGTGCCATCGACCGAGGGGCCTTCCTCGTCAGACGTGATCAGGAACGCGATGCTGCCCTGGTGCCCGGGGTGGGCCTTCACGAACTCTTCACTGGCCACCACCATGGCCGCCAGCGAGCTTTTCATGTCGGCTGTACCGCGGCCGTACAGCATGCCGTCGCGGTGGCTGGGCGTGAAGGGCGGGGTGGTCCATTGTTCGAGCGGGCCGGTGGGCACCACGTCGGTGTGGCCAGCGAACACCAGCGTGGGCGCGCCGCAGGCATGGCCGGGGCCGCGCCTGATGGCCCACAGATTGGTCACCGGGGCATCGGCCGGGCCAAAGGTGAGCGTGTGGCATTCGAAGCCGATGGCGCTCAGGCGTTCGGCCATCAGGGCCTGGCAGCCAGCGTCGTCAGGGGTCACGGAGGGGCGCGCAATCAGCGCCTCCAGCAGGCGAAGGGTGTCGGACATGGGTCAGAAGCGGGTGCCGCGGTCTTCGCCGGGCACATCGAGCGTGATTTCGGTGAACGAGGGGCCGTCGTCGGCCTCCTCCTTGGGCAGCAGCTTGCTTTGCGTGCTGGTGTCGTTCTGCAGGCGCCACATCAGGTTGGTTGGCGAGTCGGCATGGGCCATGCCTTCGTCACGGCTGACTTGCCCTTCGTTGATCAGGCGGGCGATGTCCTGCTCGAAGGTCTGCGAGCCTTCGGCCAGCGACTTCTCCATGCTTTCCTTGATGCTGGTGAAATCACCGCGCTCGATGCTTTCAGCGATCAGCTGCGTGTTCAGCAGCACTTCGACGGCGGGGATGCGGCCGCCCGTGGTGCTGCGCAACAGGCGTTGCGACACGATGGCCTTGAGGCCCGAGGCCAGGTCACCCAGCAGGGCGGGGCGGGCTTCCGGTGTGTAGAACGACAGGATGCGGTTGAGCGCGTGGTAGCTGTTGTTGCCGTGCAGGGTGGCCAGCACCAGGTGGCCCGACAGCGCGTACGACAGCGCCATGGTCATGGTTTCGCGGTCGCGGATTTCGCCGATCAGGATGCAGTCAGGCGCCTGGCGCAGGGCATTGCGCAGGCCCACCTGCAGCGACTGCGTGTCGCGGCCGATCTCTCGCTGGTTCACGATGGACTTCTTGTTGTTGAACAGGAACTCCATCGGGTCTTCGATGGTCAGGATGTGACCAGTCATGCGCTGGTTGCGGTGGTCGATCATCGCGGCCAGCGTGGTGCTCTTGCCGGTGCCGGTGGCCCCCACCAGCAGGATCAGGCCGCGCTTTTCCAGCACCAGCTGGCCCAGCACCTCGGGCACGTTCAGCGTGTCGAGTGCCGGCACATCAGAAGGGATGTAGCGCACCACCGCAGCGATCGATCCGCGTTGCTTGAAGGCGCTCAGGCGGAAGATGCCCACGCCTCGCACGGTCAGGCCCACATTGAGCTCGCCGGTGTCGCCCAGCTCTTCCAGTTGGGCCGGGGTCAGCATTTCGGCCAGCAATTGCCGAGGCTGGGAAGGCGTCAGGATCTGGTCGGTCAGCTGCATGATCTGACCGTGGATCTTGATGAGGATGGGGGTGTTGGCCGACAGGAACACATCGGAGGCCTTCTTCTCGGCCATGATGCGCAACACGCGTTCCAGATTGCCTTCACTCATCAGATGCTCCCGGTCAGATGAAAACCCCGGCGCTGGGCCGGGGCGAATGCGCGAAAGGGCTGGGGCCCGATCAGGCGCCGCGCAGCAGGTCGTTGATGCTGGTCTTCGAGCGGGTCTGGGCGTCGACACGCTTGACGATCACGGCGCAGTACAGGCTGTACTTGCCATCGGCCGAGGGCAGGTTGCCAGACACCACCACCGAACCGGCGGGGATGCGGCCGTACGACACTTCGCCGGTGGCGCGGTCATAGATCTTGGTCGACTGGCCGATGTACACGCCCATCGAGATCACCGAGTTCTCTTCCACGA
>JBEGRT010000267.1:0-7996 GCA_041180305.1 Pseudomonadota bacterium | reverse complement strand
CGGTGGAACTGGGCGGGCCAGAGCTGCGCGGGTACATCCCCGAGGCCGTGAACCCGAGCGGCCAGATGTTGCTGCACAAGGTCACACGCCCTTCAGGCCGTGACTTCCATCAGGCCGCCGTGTGGTTCAACGGGGCCCTCACGCCGCTGGTGGCGCCACCCGATGACGGCACCCAGGGCAAGGACCCCTACGGCAACCCCTATGGCGTGGTGCCCATGGCGCTGAACAGCAAAGGCCATGTGGCAGGCTGTGGCGTGTTTCCCTTCGTGTGGCGCGATGGGGTCATGATCAACCTCAACCAGGTGCTGGCCGCGCAGGGTTTGCGCACGCCCAACGGGAATCCCTTGAGCTGTGTCGCGGCCATCAACGACCAGGGCGTGATCCTGGCCAACTACCCGCTGAGCACGCCTCAGAAGGCGCAGGCGGGATATGGCTGGGTGCGCATGGCACCGCTGCCCTGACGCGCGCGCCGCCCCGACACGCACAGGCATTGGCCAGGCCGCTTTGCGCCGACAATGGCGGGCATGAGCGCAACGCCCCGCAATGATTCCTCTGTGGTCCAGGCCCACGCCCTGCCCGACAACCCCCTGGCCCGCCTGATCGCTGACGAGATCGGCCAGCGGGGCGGCTTCATGCGCTTCGAGCGCTACATGGAACTGGCGCTCTACACGCCTGGCCTGGGTTACTACAGCGGCGGGCGCACCGTGCTGGGCCAGGGCCCCCAGGACGGCAGTGATTTCGTGACCGCCCCGGAAATGAGCCCGCTGTTCGGCCAGGCCGTGGCGGCCCAGCTGGCCCAGGCCCTGGAGGTGACCGGCACCGACCAGCTGTGGGAATTCGGCGCGGGCACCGGCGCGCTGGCCGAGCAGCTGCTGGGCGAACTGGGCGACCGCATCACGCGCTACACCATCGTGGACCTGTCGGGCACGCTGCGCGAGCGCCAGCACGCGCGGCTGGTCAAGGCCCACCCGGCCCTGGCGCACAAGGTGGTCTGGGCCGACACCCTGCCCGACCGCTTCGAAGGCGTGATCGTGGGCAACGAGGTGCTCGACGCCATCCCCGTGCACCTGCTGCATTTCGACGGCCAGCAATGGCGCGAGCGCGGCGTGACCCTGGCGCCCGACAGCACCGATGCGCACCCCGTGTTCGCCTGGGCCGAGCAGGAACTGCCCGAGGGCGTGCGCCCACCCACCGAGCAGCCCGACAGCGTGTTCGTGCCCGGCACCGTGGTCGAAACCCATGGCCCGGCCGAAGCCTTCGTGGCCACGCTGGCGCAGCACATGGACAAGGGTGCGGCCTTTTTCATCGACTACGGCTTCCCGGCCGAAGAGTTCTACCACCCGCAACGCACGGGCGGCACCCTGATGTGCCACCAGGCCCACCGGGCCGACCCTGACCCGCTCGACCAGGTGGGCGCCAAAGACATCACCACCCACGTGAACTTCACGGGCGTGGCGCTGGCCGGTCAGGAAGGCGGCTGGACCGTGCTGGGCTACACCAGCCAGGCCCATTTCCTGATGAACTGCGGCCTGCTGGGCCTGCTGTCCCCGCCGGGCGAAACCCTGAATGCCGCGCAGGTCAAGGCCACCGCCGCCGTGCAGAAGCTGCTGGGCGAGCACGAGATGGGCGAGCTGTTCAAGGTGGTGGGATTCGTCAAGGGCGACTGGTTCGACGCCGTGGGCTTCTCACGGGGCGACCGCACCCACCTGCTCTGAAACGCCGAGCGCTCAGATCACCCAGGGCTTGAGGCGCTCGGCCACTTCGTGCGCCACGCCTTGCTTGAACTGGCGTTTGCGCAGCGTGCGCTGGCGGTGCTTGGCCGCGATGTCGGCAATGGGTTTGTCTTCAATGGGCCAGGCCAGCGCATGGTGCCCATGGCCCAAATGCACGGCGCCATGCCGCGCCCAGAACGCTTCGTAGTCGAAGCCATGCGTGCGAGTGGCCAGGCTCTGGTGAGAAATGTTGTGCGCCGAATCGACCCCGGCGATCAGGTCGATGCCCAGGGCCTGGGCCACACCGCCGAGGCAGCGCATCAGCACATCGACCGGTGAGGTGTCCTGGCAGCTTTGGGTGGCCAGGCGGAACAACTCGTAGCGAGAAGGTTCGCCCTGCACGCGGCCGATGTAAGGCACGCAATCAAGACCGCTTCGTGGCATGGCCACCGCGCCCTGCGTCTCCAGCACCTCGCGGGGGATGAAGCTGAACGACAGGTGGCACAAGGCTTGCCCATCGAGGCGGAAGCTCAAGGTCAGTTCGCCTTCGCGATGACGGCTGCGTGCGCACAAGCCCAGCAAATGCACGCTCATGCGGTGGCCACCCTCTTCGCGATGCCACACCTGGGCATCACCACTGCACACCCAGTGGGCAAAACCAACTCGGAATCTCGATTGAACCCACTCGTAGTGTCCCGCCAAGGCCTCCAGCCGGGCCTGGCGACCAAAGGCCGTGGACAGGCAGGGCAGCGTGTAGCGGTAGGCCAGGCGGTCATACCCGCGGGCGGCTTCGCGCCCAGGTTCCTGCTGCAGCACCCTCAACCAACGCTGGTGCTGGCGGAAATTCAGGCACACCTGCCCGTACAGGCCGAGCAGGTTGAGCACTCCGGACACACCCCGTTCGGCCACTTCGCGATGCAGCCGGTTCAGCAACCGACCCACCCAGGCACCCGCCGGCGCGTCGGCCGGACGAGTCGAAGGCAAGGTGAAAAGGCCAGACATGATGCGGATGAATGCTTTGCATCAAATGAACGATAGACAAACTCTACGGCTCAATTGCGCAAAACCTGTCAGGGATACCCCGCACCCACCCCGCAACCCCGCTGGGGAAGACTACCGATGGACACAGCGGCATCGACCGTTGGCATCAGCTCTCCCGCCGCCTCGACTTGCCCCTTGGCGTGCAAGTTGCCCTGTCGGGCGGGATAATGAGCCCCATGCTGCAACAACGTACCCTCAAATCGCTGACCCGCGCCGTGGGCGTGGGCCTGCACAGCGGCCAGCGGGTCGAGATGACCCTGCGTCCGGCCCCTGTGAACACCGGCATCGTGTTCCGCCGTGTCGACCTGCCCAACCCGGTCGACATCCCGGTCACGCCCGCTTCGGTGTGCGATTGCCGCATGGCCACCACCATTTCGCCAGGCGGTGACCCGGGTGCGGCCAAGGTCAACACCATCGAACACCTGATGTCGGCCTGCTGCGGCCTGGGGCTGGACAACCTCTACGTCGACATCACCGCCGAAGAAGTGCCCATCCTCGACGGCTCGTCGGCCGCCTTCGTGTACCTGCTGCAAAGCGCCGGCATCGAACTGCAGAAGGCACCCAAGCGCTTCCTGCGTGTCAAGCGCCCGGTGGAATACCGCGAAGGCAGCGGCGCCAGCCTGAAGTGGGCCCGCCTCGAGCCCTACCACGGCTACAAGCTCACCTTCGAGATCGACTTCGACCATCCCGCCGTGGACCAGACCGGCCAGTGCGTGGAGTTCGATTTCTCCAGCGGCCAGTACAAGCGCGACATCGCCCGCGCCCGCACCTTCGGCTTCACCAAAGACGTGGAGATGATGCGCTCGCGCGGCCTGGGCCTGGGCGCCAGCATGGACAACGCCATCGTGGTCGATGATTACCGCGTGCTCAATGGCGATGGCCTGCGCTACGACGACGAGTTCGTCAAGCACAAGATCCTGGACGCCATCGGCGACCTGTACGTGGCGGGCTTCCCCCTGCTGGCGCACTACAGCGCCTTCAAGTCGGGCCACGCGCTGAACAACCTGCTGCTGCGCGAGCTGCTCAAGCACGAAGACGCCTACGAGATCGTCACCTTCGAAGACAAGGCCAAAGCCCCGCGCGGCATGGCCGAACTGGCTCCGGCCTGGTAAAGCGCCATGGTCGCCTTGTTGCGTTTCCTGGTGCTGGGCATGGGCCTGGCCTTCGTGCTGTGCGTGGTCATGGGACGCACCACGGGCGATCCCGTCTGGCGCCAGCGGGGCATGAACATCCTCAAGTGGGGCGTGGTGCTGGCCCTGATCGCGTTTGGCGGCATCATCCTGCGCCGCGCGGCCGTGTTCATCTGAGCGCGGGGGCAGTCGCGTCTTCCGCGACACAGTGCGCAAGCCCCAGGCAGGTGTGACACCCTGACACAGGGTGAACCCTGAGGCAGCCTCAAACCCCCATGCCTAGCATGGTGAAACCCTCTCCCCTGGAAGGCGATCACCATGAACTACGCTGAGCTGCACCGTCGCTCGATCACCGAACGCGACGCTTTCTGGCGCGAACAGGCCGCCCGCATCGACTGGGCCACGCCACCTGGCGAAGGCGCAGGCGCCATCTGCGACGCCAGCCAGCCGCCCTTCGCACGCTGGTTCCCGGGCGCCACCACCAACCTGTGCCACAACGCGGTGGACCGCCATGTGGGCCCGCGTGGCGACCAGCCTGCCCTGACCTACGTTTCCACCGAAACCAACCAGGAGCGCACCTGGACCTTCCGCGAACTGCACCAGGAGGTGCAGACCATGGCTGCCATCCTGCAGCAGCTGGGGGTGGGCCAGGGCGACCGCGTGCTGCTGTACATGCCCATGGTGCCCGAGGCCATCTTCGCCATGCTGGCCACCGTGCGGCTGGGCGCCATCCACTCGGTGGTGTTCGGCGGCTTTGCCAGTGCCTCGCTGGCCACCCGCATCGACGACGCCCGCCCCAAGGTGGTCGTGACGGCCGATGCCGGCTCGCGCGGCGGCAAGGTGGTGGCCTACAAGCCCCTGCTCGATGACGCCTTGCGCCTGGCCACGCATGCGGTGGACCATGTGCTGCTGGTCGACCGTGGCCTGGCCCCGGCCGAGCGCCAGGCCACCCGCGACGTCGATTACCTGCCCCTGCACGAACAGCACCGCGCCGCACGCGTGGGCTGCACCTGGGTGGACAGCACCCACCCCAGCTACATCCTGTACACCAGCGGCACCACCGGCAAGCCCAAGGGCGTGCAGCGTGACACCGGCGGCTATGCCGTGGCCCTGGCCACCTCGATGGACCTGGTCTACCAGGGCAAGCCGGGCGAAACCTTCTTCTGCACCAGCGACATCGGCTGGGTGGTGGGCCACAGCTACATCGTCTATGGCCCGCTGGTGGCCGGCATGCGGACCGTGGTGTACGAAGGCCTGCCCACGAGCCCTGATGCGGCCGTGTGGTGGTCGCTGGTCGAAAAATACAAGGCCACGGTGATGTTCTCGGCGCCCACGGCCATCCGCGTGCTGAAAAAGCAAGATCCGGAATGCCTGAAGCGGCACGACCTGTCCTCGCTCAAGCACCTTTTCCTGGCGGGTGAGCCGCTGGACGAGCCCACGGCCCGCTGGATCAGCGACGCCATCGGCAAGCCCATCATCGACAACTACTGGCAGACCGAAACCGGCTGGCCCATCCTGAGCGTGGCCCATGGCGTGGAGCCTGATTTCCCCACACGCTTTGGCTCACCCGGCGTGCCCATGCCCGGCTTTGATGTGCAGCTGCTGGACGACAGCACGGGCCAGCCCATCACCACGCCCGACACCAAAGGCGTGGTCACCCTCGCGCACCCGCTGCCGCCCGGCTGCCTGCAAACGGTGTGGGGCGATGACGCCCGCTTCGCCAAGACCTACTGGAGCAGCTTCCCGCAGCGCCAGCCCATGGCCTACAACACCTTTGACTGGGGCATTCGCGATGCCGATGGTTACTACTTCATCCTGGGCCGCACCGACGACGTGATCAATGTGGCCGGGCACCGCCTGGGCACCCGCGAGATCGAAGAGGCCGTGAGCGGCCATGCCGCCGTGGCCGAAGTGGCCGTGGTGGGTGTGGCCGACGCCCTCAAGGGACAGGTGCCGGTGGCCTTTGCCGTGCTGCGCGATGCCAGCCGTGCCGCCACGCCCGAGCAGGCCCAGGCGCTGCAGGCCGAGATCTTCAAGACGGTCGATCAGCACCTGGGTGCCGTGGGCCGCCCCAGCCGCGTGGTGTTCGTGAACGTGCTGCCCAAGACCCGCTCAGGCAAGCTGCTGCGCCGGGCGATTCAGGCGGTGTGCGAGGGCCGCGATGCGGGCGATCTGACCACCATCGAAGACCCGACGGCGCTGGCGCAGCTCAAGGAGCGCTGGGGCGGCTGAGGTCACCCGGCCTGCCCCCCGCGAACGCGGGCCCCTGTGGGGGGGAGCGCGTCTGGAAATCTCACCGCAACGTCATCAAGGTTCTTTACATTCAGGCCCATTCTGAACACCGAGTGGGAGAACCTGATCATGCGGTCATTGCGAAATGCACGCGCGCCTCTGGCCGTCATCACCCTGTCGACATTGCTGGCCGCATGCGGCGGCGGAGGCTCCCCTTCGGCCGCGGCGCCCAGCAGCCAGGGCGAAGTGCAGACTCCCGTGAATCCCGAAGCGGCTGCAGGCACCCTGGTGCTGGTCGATGCGGGCACATCACAAGTCAGCACAGGCAGCCACAGCCTGACCTCCGGTGTGTCGCGCCTGAACCGGGCTTTCTACACCACCCTGGGTGTGCTGGAAATCAGTGGCGTTGAGGCTCAAGCGTTCGAGACATCGATCGCTTTCATGCAGGGCAACACCACAAAGTACCTGATCACCTGGACACGCAAATCGCCGGATCGCCGCTTGTACGGCTGCACTGGCGCGGGATGGCAACCTGGCGAACTCGCGCAACTGGCCTTCGAGTTCAGCGACAGCCGCATCGCCAACCTGCCCCTGTGTGACACCAGTGTGGCGCTGGATGCAGACAAGCATGAAGCGCGTTACACCGGCATGACGCTGGCCACACAAGCCACCGGTGGAGAAAAGGTGCGCACCAGCGTGAACTTCGCCTGGCAGGCGCCCGGTGATGCCGGCCCCATCACCGCGAGTGGCTCGACAGGCTCCGGATCTGGCACCACGGCCACCAGTTCTGCCAGCGCCGTGCCACCGTCCAACTTGCAACTCAAGGGCCCTGATCTGCTCAACGGCACAGTGAATACTGTGCGGCTGTTCGGAGACCCTTACTCGACCTCAGGTCCCTTCATGGCCGGCAATGTCTTGCTGCAGGCTGCCCAGATCAGCACCGATTTCTTCCGTCGAGTGGCCGTGGCCGTGAACCCGCTGCAACCCGATCAGTACCTCGTGCTGGTGCGCATGGGCAACACCTTGGTCGGCTCCAACCAGCGGGTAGAGCGTGACTACGTATGCCGCAGTGCAGCCTGGTCTGAAACCGAGTTCCAGCAAACGAACATGGCCGGGACGCCCTACAGCGTGCCCTGCTCAGGCGCGGCCACTTTCACGCGTCAGGGCAATGGCTGGAGCGTGGTGATGAACCAGCTGGTGGTGCCCGAGGCCAGCGGTCAGACACCCTCCCTGACGCTGTCAATGAACACGGCCTGGGTAGAGGAAGGCCGTGAGCTGGCTGAGTACAACAACGTCATGGGCATGTTCCTGGAAGCGAACCTGCCACTGCCCGATCAGGTGGTGATCAGCGAATCAAGCAGTGCCTCTGGCCTCACCCCGCTGGCCAACGGGCAATACCAGCTGGCGCCGAACTCGCAAGGGTTCAGCCTTCCGGAAACGATCACAGGCATCACCGGCGAATCCATGATCTGGCGTCGGATCGATCTGATGAACGAGGCCCCCTTGGATGTGGGCCTGATCCAGAAAGAATTCCAAACAGACAGGTTCGTGCTGTACGCGCGCAGTGCATCGGCAACCCCCATGGGCTCGAAACTCCTGGCGTGCCGGTCTTCGACAACATCCAACCAAGAGGCTTTGAGAATGCTGGTTGACGCCGTCACATCCATTGGCGGCGTGTCCTCCAAGGTCATCGACATCTGCCCGCTTGGTGTCAGCTTCGATCAGCAGACCCAGCGCCTGCGGGCAGCCAATGTGCTTCTCACCCACAACGGTGTGGTCGATGGCACCTGGGTGGCGACACTCTCCGCCCGAGTGGGCATCAATGTGAACATCGGCCCCAACCGATGAAGCCCAGCGGTCAGCCCATCGCTGACCGCACCT
>JBEGRT010000266.1:0-3785 GCA_041180305.1 Pseudomonadota bacterium | reverse complement strand
AGGCGCCCGAGCGCACGGTGTCGATCCACGCGGTGTTGCTCAGGTACCAGGCCACGGTGTGGTTGATGCCGGTCTCGAAGGTCTGCGCCGGGCTCCAGCCGATGTCGCGCTGGATCTTGGTGGGGTCGATGGCGTAGCGGCGGTCGTGGCCCGGGCGGTCGGTCACGTAGGTGATCAGGCTTTCGTACGGGGTGCCATCGGCGCGCGGGCGCAGCTCATCGAGCTTGCGGCAGATCGTGGTCACCACGTCGATGTTCTTGATCTCGTTGATGCCGCCCACGTTGTAGGTTTCGCCCAGCCGGCCCTTCTCCAGCACCTGGCAGATGGCTTCGCAGTGGTCGCGCACGTACAGCCAGTCGCGGATGTTCAGGCCATCGCCGTAGACGGGCAGGGGCTTGCCGTCCAGCGCATTCAGGATCATCAGCGGGATGAGCTTTTCGGGGAAGTGGTAGGGACCGTAGTTGTTGCTGCAGTTGGTCGTCAGCACCGGCAGGCCGTAGGTGTGGTGGTAGGCGCGCACCAGGTGGTCGCTGCCGGCCTTGGAGGCCGAGTAGGGGCTGTTGGGCGCGTAGGGTGTGGTTTCGCTGAAGGCCGGGTCGGTGTCTTCCAGCGAGCCATAGACCTCGTCGGTCGAGACGTGGTGGAAGCGGAAAGCGGCCTTGTCGTCGGCGCTCATGGCGCCCCAGTAGGCCCGCACCTCTTCCAGCAGCGTGAAGGTGCCGACCATGTTGGTCTGGATGAATTCGCCCGGGCCGTGGATGGAGCGGTCAACATGGCTTTCGGCGGCAAAGTGCAGCACGGCGCGCGGCTTGTGCGTGGTCAGTGCGGCGCGCACGGCGTCGCGGTCGCAGATGTCGGCATGCACCAGGATGGCGTCACCGCGGTCGATCTGGGCCTGGATGGTGGCCGGGTTGCCCGCGTAGGTGAGCTTGTCGAAGACCACGACCTGCTCGTGCGGCAGCCCCAGGCGAGCACGACGCTCGAACCAGTGGTGGACGAAGTTTCCGCCGATGAAGCCGGCGCCTCCAGTGATCAGAATCATGACTGCGTGTGCGTGCTGAATGTCGGGGGATTATCCGGGGATTCCCAGAGCGTGGGGCCCCCAAGAAACAGGGGAGCGCCTTGTTGTATCTCACTCAACTGGGGGGAACCTTCGCCTGCCCCAAGGCCTCAAAACGGCGACACTGGATCATCTCTCCAAGGGGTGTGGGGCTCTACCCCAGGAAACCTTTATAGAAAACTGACATGGCAAAAGCAATGATTCTCGCGGCGGGGCAGGGTACCCGGGTGCGGCCGCTGACCAAGAACATCCCCAAGCCGATGGTGCCCATTCTGGGCAAGCCGGTGATGGAGTACCTGATCGAGCACTTGGCCCGTTACGGCATCAAGGAGATCATGGTCAACGTCGCCTTCAACCACTGGAAGATCGAGAATTACTTTGGCGATGGTCATCGCTGGGGTGTCGAGATCGGGTATTCCTATGAGGGTGCTCGCGAGCATGGCGAGATCGTGTCCAAGCCTGTGGGCTCTGCAGGCGGCATGAAGAAGATCCAGGATTTCAGCGGCTTCTTCGACGAGACGACCCTGGTGCTGTGCGGCGACGCCATCATCGATCTCGACATCAAGGCGGCCCTGTTCGAGCACAAGTCGAAGAAGGCCATGGCGTCGGTGGTGACCCTCGAGGTGCCCGAAGACGAGGTCAAGAACTACGGCATCGTGGTCGCCGACAAGAGCGGACGCATCACCTCGTTCCAGGAAAAGCCCAAGCCTGAAGAGGCGCTGTCACGCTATGCCTCGACCGGCATCTACATCTTCGAGCCGGAAGTGCTGGAGCTGGTGCCGTCGGGGGTGGAGTTCGACATCGGCAGTCAGTTATTCCCCATGCTGGCCGAGCGTGGCATGCCGTTCTACGCTCAGACCCGCCATTTCAACTGGATCGACATCGGCCGCGTGGCTGATTACTGGGCCGTCAGCCTGCGTGTGTTGCGCGGTGAGGTGGCCCAGATGGACATGCCGGGCACCGAAGTGCGCCCTGGCGTGTGGGTGGGGCTGAACACCCGCATCGACTGGGACACCGTGAACATCCAGGGGCCGGTCTACATCGGCTCTGGCACCTGCATCGAGTCGGGCGTCACCATCGAAGGCCCTGCATGGCTGGGGCATGGGTGCCGGCTGCGTCAGAACAGCCTCCTCAAGCACAGTGTGCTGTTTGACTACACCCGCCTGAGCGAAGGCGCGGTGCTGGAAGATGTGGTGGCCTCGCCCCAGTATTGCGTCGACAAGAACGGCAAGACCACCTACCAGGGCGATGAAACCACGCCGCTGCGCTGGGGCGACGCTCGCGCCTGATGCCGTTGGGGGGCGGCATCGTCTCGGTCAGAGCGCTGGAGACCCCACTCCGCTGCGTGAGAGGGCGCCCATCGTGGGGCCTGTGAGTTGCGCCCTGAGCTGGTTCAGCCCCGTGTGGGCGTCCATGGTCATGAGCACGCCCGCGTCATCGACATCGATGTCCATGCCGGGATAGCGCGCCGTGAGGCGACGCAGTTCCTGGTCATTGCGCAGCCGGATCAGGTCGCTGTGCAGTTCGGCCGACAGGCCCACGGGCAGGCCCCTGAGATGTCGGTGGCAGGGGAACACCATGGTCGCTGCTTTCAGCCCTTCGGCCACGGCATGCAGTGTGTCCAGCCTGAGCATGGGCATGTCGATCGGCAGCAGGATCCAGCCGGGGCTGTCCCCCCGTTCGATCACGGCCGTGGCCACGCCTTGAGCCAGCCAGTCGCTGGCGCTTTGCGCGCCGAACGGTGGGGGTTGCACCAGGATGTCCTGGCCAGGCAGCAATCGGGCCGCTGCTTCAGCCTGTGAAGGTGTCGCCACCAGCACCCTGGGCAACTGGCTGGCCAGCACCCTGCGCAAGGCCGTGTCCAGCACGCTGTAATGCCCGATGGCCGCACTGTCGTCGGTGCGCCAGTTCATCTCGGGGTCGGCCAGCAGGATGACGGTGGGCTGATCGCTCATGGGGCTTCCATTCGAGGAAGCACCATTTTGAGGCGTCCTTGCTGCGCTGCACCACCGCACAAGCCCCTAAGGGTGATCCCGTGTTACCAGATGTATGTTGCGCGGGGCCGTGGCACGGGTCACGCGCGCCAGGCGTGCTGATCCGACAAGGGCTTGACAGGGGGCATGGACGATGCCTGCGGGGTGGCGGATACTTGACCCATGGACACCCAATCGCATGAACTGGCGCAGATGCGCCGCAATTACGAACAGGCGGCACTGGACGAGCAGCACGTGGCCAACACCCCGCTGGCGCAGTTCCAGACCTGGTTCGACGAGGCCGTGCACGCCCGCGTGCTCGAAGCCAATGCCATGACGCTCTCCACCGTGAACCCGCAGGGGCGCCCGTCGTCGCGCGTGGTGCTGCTCAAGGGGCTGGATGAACGGGGCCTGTGCTGGTACACCAACTACGACAGCCGCAAGGGGCAGGAACTGGCCGGGAACCCCTTCGCCTGCCTGCAGTTTTTCTGGCCCGAGCTTGAGCGCGTGGTGCGTGTGGAAGGCCGTGTCGAGCGCATGAGCGCCGAGGAATCTGACACCTACTACCGCACCCGCCCGCTGGGCTCGCGCATCGGCGCCTGGGCCTCGCCCCAGAGCGAGGTGATCGCCAACCGCGCCTGGCTCGAGTTGCGCTGGGAGGAACAGCGGCTCGCGCACGGCGACAACCCGTTATTGCCGCCCCACTGGGGCGGCTATCGGGTGCTCCCCGACTACATCGAGTTCTGGCAGGG
>JBEGRT010000265.1:0-7446 GCA_041180305.1 Pseudomonadota bacterium | reverse complement strand
CTCGGGCAAAACCACCCTCACCCTGCACGCGGTGGCGGAATGCCAGAAACAAGGCGGCACCTGCGCCTTCATCGATGCCGAGCACGCGCTCGACACGGGCTATGCACAGAAGCTCGGCGTCAACCTGCAAGACCTGCTGATCTCGCAGCCCGACACCGGCGAGCAGGCCCTCGAAATCGTTGATGCCCTGGTGCGCTCCGGCTCGGTCGACCTGATCATCGTCGACTCGGTGGCCGCGCTGACGCCCAAAGCCGAACTCGAAGGCGAAATGGGCGATGCGTTGCCGGGCCTGCAGGCCCGCCTGATGAGCCAGGCCCTGCGCAAGCTCACGGCCACGATCAAGAAGACCAACTGCATGGTCATCTTCATCAACCAGATTCGCATGAAGATCGGCGTGATGTTCGGCAGCCCCGAAACCACCACGGGCGGCAATGCGCTGAAGTTCTACGCCTCGGTGCGCCTGGACATCCGCCGTGTCGGCTCGATCAAGAAGGGCGAAGACATCATCGGCAACGAGACCAAGGTCAAGGTCGTCAAGAACAAGGTGTCGCCCCCGTTCAAAACGGCCGAGTTCGACATCCTCTACGGCGAAGGCATTTCGCGCGAAGGCGAGATCATCGACCTGGGCGTCACGGCCAAGGTGGTGGACAAGTCGGGCGCCTGGTACGCCTACAACGGCGAGAAGATCGGCCAGGGCAAGGACAACTGCCGCGAGTTCCTGCGCGAGAACCCCGAGCTGGCCCGCGAGATCGAAAACAAGATCCGTGAGTCGCTCGACATCGCGCTGCTGCCCACCATCTCGCCCGACGAAGCCGCCGAGTGATGCGCCCAGGCCTGTCGCTCAAGGGCCGGGCCTTGAAGTACCTGTCCATGCGCGAACACTCGCGCATGGAGCTCCGGCGCAAGCTGGCCCCGCACGCTGAATCGGCCGAGCAGGTCGAGCAGGTGCTGGCCGAGCTTGAGCAGCGCGGTTTCCTGTCGGAAGAACGCTTTGCCGAATCGGTCGTGCACCGCAAGGCCAGCCGTTATGGCCTGGCCCGTGTGAAGGTGGAGCTGTCGCAGCACCGCCTGCCCGAACACCTCACCCGCGAGGTCACGGCCCAGTTGCAGGCCACCGAGGTCGACCGTGCGCTGGCCCTGTGGCAGCGCCGCTTTGGGCAGTTGCCCGCCACACCCGAAGACAAGGCCCGCCAAATGAGGCACCTGGCCGGCCGGGGCTTTTCGGGTGACACCATCCGCCAGGTGTTCCGCCTGGCGAAAGAGCAGGCCGACTCAGCCGCCGACGACCCGGCCGACTGAGCCCCGCAGCAGAGGGCGCGCTGGGTAATCGCCTGCATCAGGCGGCCAATCCAAGGGAAAACCCAAGGAAAACCCCGCAACGTGACCGGAGATGCCCCTGTGTCACGCTCCGGTCATCCCCCCAAACCAATGCCCCCGGTGCTATGCTGATTGCTGCACCGCAGGAATCACCGTTCCCGTGAGGCACGCCTCCCAAGCCCGATCGGCTGGGAGGCTTTGTCCTGTTCGACAAGAACTCAACATTACCCCGCGAGTCATTCCATGAAGATTCATGAGTACCAAGGCAAAGAGATCCTGAGCCGATTTGGTGTGCCGGTCCCAAGAGGTATCCCGGCCTTCACCGTTGAAGAAGCCGTTGCTGCCGCTGAAAAGCTGGGTGGTCCGGTCTGGGTGGTGAAGGCCCAGATCCACGCCGGTGGCCGTGGCAAGGGTGGTGGCGTCAAGGTCGCCAAGAGCCTGGACGATGTCAAGAAGCTGGCCTCCCAGATCCTGGGCATGCAGCTCAAGACCCACCAGACCGGCCCCGAAGGCCAGAAGGTCAACCGCCTCTACATCGAAGACGGCGCTGACATTCAAAAGGAATACTACGTGTCCGTGGTCACCGACCGCGGCACCCAGAAGGTCGCCTTCATCGCTTCCAGCGAAGGCGGCATGGACATCGAAGAAGTCGCCCACAGCACGCCCGAGAAGATCGTCACGGTCTTCATCGACCCGCTGACCGGCCTGACCGATGCCCAGGCGCAGCAGATCAATGACGCCATCGGCATGCCGGCTGACTCGCAAGCCCAGGCCGCGGACATCTTCAAGAAGCTGTACCAGTGCTACATGGAAACCGACGCCTCGCTGGTTGAAATCAACCCGCTGAACCGCGACTCCAAGGGCAAGGTCATGGCGCTGGACGCCAAGTTCAACTTCGACAGCAACGCGCTGTTCCGCCACCCTGAGATCGTGGCCTATCGCGACCTGGACGAAGAAGACCCTGCCGAAATCGAAGCCTCGAAGTTCGACCTGGCCTACATCCAGCTCGACGGCAACATCGGTTGCCTGGTGAACGGCGCCGGTCTGGCCATGGCCACCATGGACACCATCAAGCTGTTCGGCGGCGAGCCGGCCAACTTCCTGGACGTGGGCGGTGGCGCCACCGCTGAGAAGGTCACCGAAGCCTTCAAGATCATGCTCAAGAACCCTGAAGTCAAGGGCATCCTGGTCAACATCTTCGGCGGCATCATGAAGTGCGACACCATCGCCGATGGCGTCATCACCGCCTGCAAGGCCGTGAACCTGACCGTGCCGCTGGTGGTGCGCATGAAGGGCACCAACGAAGACCTGGGCAAGAAGATGCTGGCGGACTCCGGTCTGCCCATCATCGCCGCCGATTCGATGGCCGAAGCCGCAACGAAGATCGTTGCCGCCGTGGCCTGAACGCACTTGACCAGAAAGACTTCGCCATGAGCATTTACATCAACAAAGACACCAAGGTCATCACCCAAGGCATCACGGGCAAGACCGGTCAGTTCCACACCCTGGGCTGCCAGGCCTATGCCAACGGCAAGAACGCGTTCGTGGCCGGCGTGAACCCCAAGAAGGCCGGCGAGAAGTTCTCCGACATTCCCATCTACGGCAGCGTCAAGGAAGCAGCCGCACAAACCGGCGCCACCGTGTCGGTGATCTACGTGCCGCCCGCCGGCGCCGCAGCCGCCATCTGGGAAGCCGTGGAAGCCGAACTGGACCTGGCCATCTGCATCACCGAAGGCATCCCCGTGAAGGACATGCTGGAAGTGCGCAACAAGATGAAGGCCAAGGAAGCCGCCGGTGGCAAGCGCACCCTGCTGCTGGGCCCCAACTGCCCCGGCCTGATCACGCCCGAAGAGATCAAGATCGGCATCATGCCCGGTCACATCCACCGCAAGGGCCGCATCGGCGTGGTGTCCCGCTCGGGCACCCTGACGTATGAAGCCGTGGCCCAGCTGACCGAAATCGGTCTGGGTCAGTCGAGCGCCGTGGGTATTGGTGGCGACCCCATCAACGGCCTCAAGCACATCGACGTGATGAAGGCCTTCAACGACGACCCCGACACCGACGCCGTGATCATGATCGGTGAAATCGGTGGCCCGGACGAGGCCGAAGCCGCCCAGTGGTGCAAGGCGAACATGAAGAAGCCCATCGTGGGCTTCATCGCCGGTGTGACTGCCCCTCCGGGCAAGCGCATGGGCCATGCTGGCGCACTGATCAGCGGCGGTGCCGACACGGCCGACGCCAAGCTCGCCATCATGGAGGAGTGCGGCTTCAAGGTCACGCGCAACCCGTCTGAAATGGGCCGTATCCTCAAGAGCCTGCTCTGATCGCCCTTTGAAGCGGTGCAGCGCCCTGTGAATGCAGGGCGTTTCAAACACCCGGCAGCCCCTACACTCAGGGGCTGCCTTTTTTTGTTGTGACCATGGAATCTTTTCTGACACCTGAATTCTGGCTCGCAGTTGGCCAGATCGTGATGATCGACATCCTGCTCGGCGGTGACAACGCCGTGGTGATCGCCCTGGCCTGCCGCAACCTGCCGGCTGAGTTGCGCACCAAAGGCATCGTGTGGGGCACCGCGGGGGCCATTGCACTGCGCGTCGTTCTGATCTTCTTTGCCATGTCGCTGCTCAAGCTGCCCTTCCTCAAGCTGGTGGGCGCCCTGCTGCTGATCTGGATCGGCGTGAAGCTGCTGGTTCCGGAAGACGACGATCACGATGTGCAGGGCAGTGATCGACTGCTGGGCGCCATCAAGACCATCATCGTGGCTGACTTCGTCATGAGCGTGGACAACGTCATCGGCATCGCTGGTGCGGCGCAAGGCTCGGGCCACGCGGGCCATGAGATGCCGCTGGTGATCTTCGGCCTGCTGGTGTCCATCCCCATCATCGTGTGGGGCAGCACCCTGGTGCTCAAAATGATGGACCGATTCCCCTGGATCATCACCGCCGGCGGCATGCTGCTGGGCTGGATCGCAGGTGGGTTGGTCGTTGGTGACCCGGCCCTGACAGGCTACTTGCCGCAGGTGCCCCATCTGGACAAGATGGCCGCCGCCGCCGGTGCATTGCTGGTGCTGGCGCTCGGCACCATCCTGGCCCGCAAGGCCGAACCGGCCGCCTGAGGCCGCAGCGCAGTACAAAGGGGAGGGCGCGCATGACCTGGTGGTTCCTCAGTGGTCTGGCCGTCCTGGCCCTGGCGCTGCTGGTGTGGTGGCTCTGGCAGGTCACGCGGCCCGAGTCCGGCAAGCCGGCGCTGCCCGGCTCCAGTCGTACCTCGGGCCTGGCCCCCTCGACCCTCACGCCCGATGACGGCGCCCAGGCGCGCAAGCGCGCGCGCCGTCGCCCGGTCGAAGACCACGGCCCCGAGACCGTGCTCTCCTACCTGCACTTTCAGCACAGCGAACCAGCCCGATCGGATTACCCGTCGGGCTTTCACAGCGATTTCGGCCCCTCGTCGCTGCCGCCCGATGACCCGGTGCTGGCCAACCAGCGCCGCATCGACAAGGCCCTGCGCGACCTGGCCGATGGCCCGGCCGACAAGGCCTGGGAGCGCATGAAGGGCTTCACGCCCGAGCCCGAACAGCTTGAAGCCTGCCTGGAAACGCTGGAGCGCATTGCCTCGGTGTTCGAGCGCGATCAGCGCTTCGATGTGGCCCGTGACGTGTTCGAGCACATGGCCGATCTCGACCCTGAATGGCGCGATGTGAAGTTGCGCCTCATGCGGGCCCGGGGCCTGGCACAGAACGCCACGGTCAACACCTGGGGCACGGTGCCTGCGCAGCCGCTGCCCACCGTCACCCAGAAGCAGCTGGGCAAGTACATCGTTGACCGCGAAATCGGCCGTGGGGCCATGGGCGCGGTCTACCTGGGCTACGACCCCGCCGTGAACCGCCATGTGGCGCTCAAGACCATGTCGCTGGCCCAGGAGTTCAGTGGCAACGACCTGATCGATGCCCGCGCACGCTTCCTGCGCGAGGCCGAAATGGCCGGCCGACTGCAGCACCCCGACATCGTCAGCACGCTGGATGCCGGCGAGATCGAGGGCCTGGCCTTCATTGCCATGGAGCTGGTGTCGGGCACCGAGCTGTCGCAATACACCGCGCCGGACACGCTGCTGCCACTGGACACCGTGCTGGCGATTGGCGCCCGTGTGGCCGATGCGCTGGCCTACGCCCACTCGCGTGGCGTGACCCACCGCGACATCAAGCCGGCCAACATCATGGTTGACCTCGACCAGGGCGCCGTCAAGCTGATGGACTTCGGTGTGGCCCGGGTGGTCGACGCCGCCCGCACCCGCACCGGCGTGGTGCTGGGCACGCCCACCTTCATGTCGCCCGAACAGCTGTCGGGGCAGACCATTGACGGCCGCTCCGACCTGTATTCGCTGGGCGTGGCCCTTTTCCAGCTGCTGACTGGCCAGCTGCCTTACCGCAACGATTCCATGGCCATGCTGATGCGGGCCATCGCCCAGGAAGAGCCGCCCAGCGTGTGCAGCCTGCGCCCCGAGCTGCCGCCCGCCCTGGCCGATGTGGTGGCCCTGGCCCTGCAAAAGCACCCCAACACCCGTTATGCCGATGGTCACCAGATGGCCGAAGACCTGCGCGCCGTGCTGGCGATGCTGTCCTCGCCCGTGGACGTGAGCCTGGGTTGAGCGTTTCGGTCACAATCGCGTCATGGACTTCGAGTTCTTCGCCCTGACGGACACCGGACGTGTCCGCAACAACAACGAGGATTGCATCGCCACCGACCCGGCGTCGGGTGTGGCCGTGCTGGCCGATGGCATGGGCGGCTACAACGCCGGAGAGGTCGCCAGTCAGATGGCCTGCGACTTCATCCTGGGCGAGCTGGTGCGCTGGCTGAACGAGGCGGCCCGTTCCGCCTCGGATGCCGACGTCAAGCGGGCCATGGACATCTGTGTCGACAACGCCAACCGCGCCATCTTCACCGCCGCCAACTCCAACGCCACCTTCGCCGGCATGGGCACCACCCTGGTGGTCTCGGTGTTCCGGCCGGGGCGAGCGCTGGTCGGCCACATCGGTGATTCACGCGCCTACCGGTTCCGCGAAGGCACGCTGAGCCAGATCACCAAAGACCACTCGCTGCTTCAGGAGCAGATCGATGCCGGCATCCTCACCCCCGAACAGGCGGCGGTGTCGGCCAACAAGAACCTGGTCACCCGGGCCGTGGGCGTGGAAGATTTCGTGCTGCTCGAAACCCGGGCCCATGATTTGCAAGCCGATGATCTGGTGCTGATGTGTTCCGACGGCCTGTCCGACATGCTCAACGACCGCCAGATCGAGGACATCCTCCGCCTGGGGGGCAGCCTGTCTGACCTGGGTCAGGCCCTCATTTCTGCCGCCAACGGTGCCGGTGGTCGCGATAACATTGCGGTGGTTCTCGTGCGTGCCCATGGCGCGGCCGAGCCCTCGTCCCGAAGCTGGTGGCCTTTCCGCCGCCTGGGCAGCGGCACCTGAGTCAACAACAAGTTCGATACCCCAAGAGGTCAGGCATGGGAAAGCTGGTCGTCTCGCTGGACGGAGTGGTGATCAAGGAGGTCCAGATCACCAAGGACAAGACCTCTCTGGGTCGGCGTCCCTACAATGACATCGTGATCGACAACCTGGCGGTCAGCGGTGAACACGCCGTGCTGCAGATGGTGGGTGCCGACGTCTTCATCGAAGACCTCAACAGCACCAACGGCACGTACATCAACGGCCGTGCGGTCAAGAAGCAGCTGCTTCAGCACAACGACACGGTCGAGATCGGCAAGTACAAGATCAAGTACCTGCTGGAAGAAGCCCCCGATTTTGAAAAGACCATGGTGATCCGTCCGGGTTCGGCGGCACCTGCGGCCACGCGGCCGATGCCCGCCGTGGCTCCCGGCATGGGCCCCAGCACTGCAGCAGCCCCTCTGGGCGCAGGCCCCGGGGCTTCGTCGGTGCCGGCCCGCCCTGCCATGCCGGCCCACGCGCCCAGCATGGCACCTACTCCCGCTTCGGCCCCCACGGGCTTCGGTGCCACGGGCCTGGGCGGCCTGTCGCCCAGCCTGGTGGCTTCCATCAAGGTGCTCAATGGCGCTGCCGCAGGGCGGGAAGTGCAACTAACCAAGGTGGTCACCACCGTGGGCAAGCCTGGT
>JBEGRT010000264.1:0-2721 GCA_041180305.1 Pseudomonadota bacterium | reverse complement strand
CCTCACCAGCGGGGCTGGCTGAGCTCGTCGTAGAAGACGGACTACAGGCACAGGCCGAACCGGCAGAACAGCCCGCCGGCCACGGCCGCCAGCACCGCGCAACCGGGGTCTTGCCGGTGGGTGCAGTTGTGGAAGCGGCAATCGTTCATGTGGGCGGCCAGGTCGGGCATGTGCCGCGCCAGTTCGACCGCCGGGATGTGGTGCAGGCCGAATTCCTGGAAGCCGGGTGAATCGATCACGGCGCCTGAGTGTTCGGGGTCCAGCCAGTACCAGTGGCTGGTGGTGGTGGTGTGGCGGCCCGAGTTCAGGGCCTGCGAGATCTCGCCCACTTCGGCGCGGGCTTCGGGCAGCAGGGTGTTGATCAGGGTGCTCTTGCCGGCGCCTGAGGGGCCCAGCACCAGCGAGGCCTGGCCAGCCAGCAGGGGCAGTGCCTGCTCGCGTGCGGCATCGGTGTCGGCCTTGAGCGACAGCTCGACCACCTTGTAGCCCATGGCCACATAAGGGGCGAGGCGCTGGCGGGCGGTGTCGGCGCCTGGCAGGTCGATCTTGTTGAGCACGATGGTGACCGGGATGTCGGCGGCGTGCGCGGCGATCAGGGCCCGCGTGAGCTGGGCTTCGCTGAACACCGGCTCCACGGCGATCCACATCAGCAGCTGGTCGAGGTTGGCCGCGAAGCTCTTGCTGCGCCATTCGTCCTGGCGGTAGAGCAGGTTGCGCCGCTCGCTCACTTCCACGATCACGCCTTCATCAGACGCTTCCTGGGTGAGCTGCCACAGCACGCGGTCGCCTACCACGGCTTCACTTTTCTTGCCACGCGGGTGGCAGATCAGGCGCTGGCCATCGGGCTGTTCGACCACCACATGGCGGCCGTGGGTGGCCACCACCAGGCCTTCCGAACAACCGTCGGTGCGGGCGCCTTTGCGCGCGGCTTTGGGCGGACGGCCACTGCCGTGTCCGCGCTTCATGCGAAGAGCTGATCCACGCGGGCGGCGCAGATGAAATCATTGAGCGACAGGCCGCCCACCGAGTGCGTGTTGAAGCGCACGGTGCAGCGGTTGTAGCCGAAGTCGATGTCGGGGTGGTGATCGTGTTCGATGGCGATCCAGGCCACCGCATTCACGAAGGCCAGGGTGCGGGCGTAATCGGGGAAGCTGAAGGTCTTGGTCAGCACGCCGCCGGGCACGCTGGCATCGACCTGCCAGCCTTGCACCTGGGTGAGCATGGCGGCCTGGCCAGCAGGGCTGAGGGCGGGGCCGCTCTGGTGGCCACAGCGTTGCAGGTGCAGGGGCTGCAGGCTGGCCGGTGTGTTCGGGGTGGTCATGCGTTGAAGGGCAGGCTGGGCAGTGATGGGGCTGGCGCTGAAGTTCAGACCTTGCGGGTCAGGCGGGCGACAGGTGGCGGGCCATGGCGGCCAGGCGTTCCGAGGCCGGGGGGTGCGAGTAGTAGAAGCGCACGTACAGCGGGTCGGGCGTCAGGGTCGAGGCATTGTCGTCGTACAGCTTGACCAGGGCGCGGGCCAGGTCAGGCCCCGAGGCGTGGGTGCAGGCGTAGGCATCGGCCTCGAATTCGTCCTTGCGCGAGAAACCGGCCATCACGGGGGCCGTGAAGAACAGCACCAGCGGCATGGTCATCATGAACAGCAGCAGGGCCAGGGCATCGTTGGGCGCACTCATGTTGGGCTTGACACCCAGGCCCACGTAAAAGCCCACCTGCTGCGACAGCCAGCCGAGCACACCAAAGGCCAGCAGGCTCACGGCAAACATCATGACCATGCGCTTGGTGATGTGCTTGTGCTTGAAGTGGCCCAGCTCATGGGCCAGCACGGCTTCCACCTCGGTGGGGCTCAGGCGCGCCAGCAGGGTGTCGAAGAACACCACGCGCTTGGCGGCGCCCAGGCCGGTGAAGTAGGCGTTGCCGTGGGCCGAGCGGCGCGAGCCGTCCATCACGAACAGGCCCTTGGAGGCGAAACCGCAGCGCTGCATCAGGCCTTCGATGCGGGCCTTCACGGGCTCGTCGGTCAGGGGTTCGAACTTGTTGAACAGCGGGGCGATGAAGGTGGGAAAGACCACCATCATCAGCAGTGAGAAGCCCGTCCACACGGCCCATGCCCACAGCCACCACAGGGGGCCGGCGGCGGCCATCAGCCACAGGATCAGGCCCAGCAGCGGGGCGCCAATGGCCACGCCCAGCAGGGTGCCGACCACGGCATCACGCAGCCACAGGCCCAGCGTCATGCGGTTGAAGCCGTAGCGCTGCTCCAGCCGGAAGGTGCTGTAGAGGTCGAGCGGCAACTCAATCAGCGCACCGATGACGGAGACGGCGCCGAACAGGGCCAGCTGGTAGCCCAGGTCCTGCCAAGGGGCGCTCAGGTGCACATGCAGCTGCCAGGCGTCACGCAGGGCGCCGTTGAGGGTGTCCAGCCCGCCCAGCAGCGTCCAGCCCAGCAGCGTGGCGGTGCTCACGGCGGTGGAGACCAGGCCCAGGCGCAGCCGCGCGATGGTGTAGTCGGCCGCCTTCTGGTGGCTTTCCAGGGTGATGGTGGCGGCAAACGCTTCGGGCACCTGGCTGCGGTGGGCCGCCACGTGGCGGATCTGGCGGCTGGACAGCCAGAACTTCACCAGCAGGTTCGCCAGCAGCAGCAGGGCGAAGGCCAGGGTGAGCGCCGGGGCCGACAGGGTCGGGCCGCTCAGCGAAACGTTCAAGGAGTGGGCAAGGTCTGCG
>JBEGRT010000263.1:0-3115 GCA_041180305.1 Pseudomonadota bacterium | reverse complement strand
GGTAGGCCTCGGGCCACTTGCGGATGCCCGGGATGCGCGAGCCCTCTTGCGGCTGGGCCCCGATGATGCGCACGCCGGCGTTCTGCTCTTTCAGGAAGCGCGAGGTGCCGGTGATGGTGCCGGTGGTGCCCATGGCGCTCACGAAATGGGTGATGCGGCCTTGCGTGTCGGCCCAGATTTCGGGGCCGGTGGTTTCGTAGTGCACGTGCGGGTTGTCGGCGTTGGCGAACTGGTCGAGCACCACGCCCTTGCCTTCACGCACCATCTGGTCGGCCAGGTCGCGGGCGTATTCCATGCCGCCACTCTTGGGCGTGAGGATGAGCTCGGCGCCAAAAGCCTTCATGGTCTGCGCGCGCTCGATGGACAGGTCTTCCGGCATGATCAGCACCATGCGGTAGCCACGGATGGCCGCGGCCATGGCCAGCGCGATGCCGGTGTTGCCGGAGGTGGCTTCGATCAGGGTGTCGCCAGGTTTGATGTCCCCGCGCTCTTCGGCCCGTCGGATCATGCTGATGGCCGGGCGGTCTTTCACGGAGCCGGCCGGGTTGTTGCCTTCCAGCTTGGCGAGGATGACATTGCCGCGGTCGTCGTTGTCCTGACCGGGCACACGTTGCAAACGCACCAGGGGCGTTCGGCCAATGACGTCTTCGAGCGTGGGGTAGTTCATCACCGACATTCTGACAGGCTGCAAAAGGTGCGCAGCGTGCGGGGCGATGGGTGTGGCAAAGGGCCACCGGAGCGGAGGCCAAGGCCTTTGAACACCGCAAGGGCTGCGGGAAGGCTGGGCCTGGTGCCCCGGGTCGGACTCGAACCGACACTCCTTTCGGAACCGGATTTTGAATCCGGCGCGTCTACCAGTTTCACCACCAGGGCACGGCTGTGAGGGCGAGAGGATAGCACAGCCGCGAGGGTCGCAAGGGCCGCTCAGGTCTGCAGGAAGTCGATGGCCGTGCTGCGGCCCGGCAGTTGCAGCTGCGCCACCCGGGGCGGCGTGCGGGCGATGACCTGCCCGCGCCGGATCACGGCCAGGCGGATGGCCCGCACGCGCAGGGCCTCGACCGGGTCGCGGGCCTGCAGCAGCACCAGGTCGGCCAGGCAGCCCGGGGCCAGCCCCCAGCCTTCGATGCCCAGGATGCGCGCGGGCGTGGTGGTGACCGCCTCGAAGCACTGGCGCATGGCCTGCTGACCCGTCATTTGCGCCACATGCAGGCCCATGTGGGCCACTTCCAGCATGTCGCCCGTGCCCAGGCTGTACCAGGGGTCCATCACGCAGTCGTGGCCAAAGGCCACATCAACGCCTGCCGCCAGCAGTTCGGGCACGCGGGTCATGCCGCGGCGCTTGGGGTAGGTGTCGTGGCGGCCCTGCAGGGTGATGTTGATGAGCGGGTTGGCGATGGCGGCCACACCGGCCTCGCGCATGAGCGGGATCAGTTTGCTGACGTGGTAGTTGTCCATGCTGTGCATGGAGGTGAGGTGGGAGCCCGCCACCCTGCCCTGCAGGCCCAGGCGCTGGGTGTGGAAGACCAGGGTGTCGATGTGGCGCGACAAGGGGTCGTCGCTTTCGTCGCAGTGCATGTCGACCATCAGGCCGCGTTCGGCCGCCAGCTCGCACAGCAGGCGCACCGATTCGGCGCCGTCGGCCATGGTGCGCTCGAAATGCGGGATGCCGCCGACCACGTCCACGCCCATGTCCAGCGCCTGCTTGAGCTGGGCGATGGCACCGGGGCTGCGCAGGTAGCCGTCTTGCGGGAAAGCGACCAGCTGGAGGTCGATGAAGGGGCGGAGCTCTTGTCGCACCGCCAGCAGGGCCTCGACGGCCAGCAGGCGAGGGTCGCACACATCGACGTGGGTGCGGATGGCCAGCAGTCCCTGGGCCATGGCCCATTCGGCGTAGCGACGGGCGCGCTGGGCGATGGCTTCCTGGGTGAGGTGGGGCTTGAGTTCGCCCCACAGTTGGATGCCTTCCAGCAAGGTGCCCGACTGGTTCAGCCGGGGCTGCCCCAGGCTGAGGGTGGAGTCCATGTGGAAGTGGGCGTCCACGAAGGGGGTGCTGACCAGGTGGCCTGCCGCATCGATTTCTTCGGCGGCCTGGGCAGGCAAAGCGGGCTGGACCGCCACGATGCGGCCGGCCTGGATGCCGATGTCCTGGTCACGCCGACCGTCGGGCAGGCTGCAGTGGCGAAGGATGAGGTCGAGCATGAAAGGCTCCGCGTGCCGTCACACGCTGAGCCTAGCAGGAGTCGGGCCCGGCCAGGGCGCGCTCAGATGCTCAGAAGGTTTCCCACTCTTCGTCGGACGATGCCTTGGCGGGGCTGTGGCCCAGGCTCGGTGCGGCAGGAGAAGCCACCCGGGGAGCGGCCGGGCGCGCGGCCGGCAGCGGGCGAGCCGCCGCAGCCGGCCGTGTCGAGGCAGGGGCACGTGCAGCCGATGCCACCGACTTGAGCGGGCTGACGTCCACCGGCGGCCGGGCGTGCGCACGGTGCGCCTCGGTCGAGGGGCTGGCGGGTGCCGGACGACCGCCGTCACGCCCCCCCGTGCGGAAGAAGGCCATGGTCTCGTTGAGGCGGGCGGCCTGGGTGCGCATGCTGTCGGCCGCGGCCATGCTCTCTTCCACCAGGGCCGCGTTTTGCTGGGTCATCTGATCGAGCTGGCCCACAGCCTGGTTGATCTGCAGCACGCCCTGGCTCTGCTCGGTGCTGGCATGGGCGATTTCACCGACCAGATCGGTCACCTTGCGCACCTGCAGCACAACTTCCTCGATGGTACTGCCTGCGCTGTTGACCAGCTCGTGGCCTGTATTGACCTTCTCTACGCTGTCGTTGATCAGGGTCTTGATCTCGCGGGCGGCGTTGGCACTGCGCTGCGCCAGGGAGCGCACCTCACCCGCCACCACGGCAAAGCCGCGGCCTTGTTCACCGGCCCGTGCGGCCTCGACCGCCGCATTCAATGCCAGGATATTGGTCTGAAACGCGATGCCATCGATCACGCCGATGATGTCGGCGATCTTGGCGCTGGAACTATTGATCTCGCCCATCGCATCGATGGCGCGATGAACCACTTCGCCGCCCCGTTCCGCCTGCTCTCTTGCACCCGCCGCCAATTGATTCGCTTGACG
>JBEGRT010000262.1:0-12025 GCA_041180305.1 Pseudomonadota bacterium | reverse complement strand
AAGAGGCCTGATCAGCCCTCGCCCAGCTTGAAGGCGTGCACCGAGCTGACCAGCCGGTGCGACTGCCCCTTCAGGCTTTCGGCCGCCGCGGCCGATTGCTCCACCAGCGCCGCGTTCTGCTGCGTGACTTCATCGAGCTGGCCCACGGCCTGAGACACCTGCGAAATGCCGGTCGATTGCTCGTGCGTGGAGTGGCTGATCTCCTCGATCAGCTCGGACACCCGACGCACCTGGGTGACGATCTCTTCCATGGTGTGCCCGGCATCGGTCACCAGGCGCGAACCGTTGTCCACCGTCTCGACCGAGTTGTGGATGAGCTGCTTGATCTCGCGGGCGGCATCGGCACTGCGGCGCGCCAGGCTTCGCACCTCACCGGCCACCACTGCAAAGCCACGGCCCTGCTCACCAGCCCGCGCGGCTTCCACCGCAGCGTTCAGCGCCAGGATGTTGGTCTGAAACGCAATGCCATCGATCACCCCGATGATGTCGTTGATCTTGCGGCTGGCCTCGGAAATCTGGCCCATGGTGCCCACCACGTGCGACACCAGCTCACCCCCACGGCTGGCCACATCTCGGGCCTGCGAGGCCAGCTGATTGGCCTGCACCGCGGCTTCCGCGTTGTGGTTGACGCTGCTGGTGAGCTGCTCCATCGAGGCCGCCGTCTGCTGCAGGTTGCTGGCCTGGGTTTCGGTGCGGTGGCTGAGGTCGGAATTGCCCAGGGCGATCTCGTCAGCCCCCGTGGCAATGGCCTCGCCAGCCTGGCGCACCTCCCCCACCAGGGTGCGCAAATGGTCGTTCATGTCGCGCAAGGCGTGGAGCAACTGCCCGATTTCATCTTCATTCCTGACCACAATGCGCGATGTCAGATCGCCTGCGGCCACGGTGCGGGCCACGCGGGTGGCTTCCTGGATGGGGCGCAAGATGCCATGGCGCAATGCCTGCGAAAGCAGGGTCAGGGTCACGCCCGCGAACAGCGCAGCCGCCCCGATCAGCCACCACGCATGGCGAGCCTCTGCACGCGATTGCTCGCTCAAAACCTGCGCACGATCCTCCAGGGCCTTGCCCAACGTTTCCATCGGGTCTTCCAGCTCACTGTAGGCCGTCTGGAACGCGGGCAACAGGGCTTCGACCTGATCCGGATGGTTCAGGGCCTCATCGAGCACCTTGCGCGAAGCACCCAGATACGCTTCCAGCCGGGGTCTGATCGCTTCCACCGCCTGATGGTGTGTGACAGGAAGGTTCAGTGCCAGTTGCCCCGCCATCGACTCGCGGAACGATTGCGCATGCTCATCGAACTCGGCCCGGATGGCCTTGAACTCGTCGGCATTCTGGCGCGTGCCGGCCAGCACGGCCCGCAGGGCATCGCCCCGCACGGCATCGTGCATCATGTCGGCCTGCATCTGCAGGCGCAAGGCCGTGGTGTTTTCGGCCATCTCGCCGGAGACGGCCGCCTCACGCTGCGCGGCCACCAGGCCCACAGCCCCCACGGCCAGCACGAATGCAATGGCCAGCGCACTGAAACTCATCAGGCGATGCTTGATGGAAAGTTGCATGAGCAAATCTCCCCCGTTGCTTCGTGCCTGCCCAGTATCCGCAGCGTCCCGGCACGATCAAGGCGCTGAGTTCTCTTTTCGGCATTTGTGCAGCGCACTGAAGCCCCTCAGGTGCCCAGAGGCGACAATCAGGCCTGCGCGTCGCCCCACCATGTCTGACACCACCTTCCTGCCGCACGGCCTTGCCCCCACCCCCGAGCAGCTCGCCATCCAGCTGGAGCGCCGGCGGCACGTCGTCATCGAAGCCAACGCAGGGGCGGCCAAGACCACCACCCTGGCCCTGCGCCTGGCCCAGGCCCTGCACCGCGGCGCCGACCCGGCCCGCATCGTGGCCCTGACCTACACCGAACCGGCCGTGCAGGCCCTGCAGCAGGCTCTGGCCCGCATCGGCGTGCCCGCCCCTCTGCGGCAGGCCGTGCGCGTGCAGACGTTCGACCGCTTCTGCCGCGACCTGCTGGCCACCTTCGAAGAGCCCGGCACCGCCTGGCTGGACAGCCCCGAGGCCCTGCGCCCGCATGTGCTGACCGCCCTGGAGCGCACGCTGGACAACCCCGACGAGCGCCACCGTGAACATTTCGCGGTCGAGGGCACAGGGGAAGGCAGCGTGGAAGGCCTGTTGCTGACCTTCCGCCAGCTCAAAGGCACCATGGAGCTGTTCTTCCAGGCCTCTGACACACCGGTCACCCCCGCGCTGGCCGAGACCCTGGGGCACGACTACCTGGCCCTGCGCGTGTACGGCCGGCACGAACTGTTGCGCCGCGGCGGCCACCCTGACCGCCATGCCTTCCGCGCCCCGCACGACGCCACCTACGACCTGGCGCGCATGCTGCTGACCGACGACGACCGCCTGGCCCTGCCCACGCACCCGCTGACCCTGGGCCTGAACCTGGTGCTGGTCGACGAGATGCACGACACCAACCGGGCCATGTTCACGGTGCTGCAGCACCTGCTGCGACGCAACCCATGCGCCTTCGTGGGTGTGGGCGACCGCGACCAGGTGATCCACTCGGTGGCTGGTGCCGACGCCCGTTTCATGGGCGAATGGTTCGAGCAGGAAGTGGCCGTGCCGCACCGCCCCACCCTGAGCGGCACCTGGCGCTTCGGGCCCAGCCTGGCGGCCCCCGTGGCCCGGCTGGCGCACAAGCCCTGCGTGGCCCTGCCCGCGCAAGACACCCTCGTGGAAGTGCTGGCCCTGGACGACACCGCCATGCGCTGGCAGGTGCTCGACAGCGTGCCGGGCCACGCGCGTGCCCGGCGGCCCCTGACCGATCGCCCCGAAGAGCTGGCCGTGCTGCTGCGCCACCCCAGCCAGTCGGTGGCCCTGGAGGCCAGCCTGCTGCAGCATGGCGTGAACTACCGCACCGTGGGCTTCACCACCTTCCTGTGGCGCCCCGAGGTGCTGTTCGTGCGGGCCTTGCTGGCCCACGCCTTCGCCGCCCTGGACCACAACCCCACACCAGACACCCGCCAGCGCCTGCTGAGCGCCCTGCTCACCTTCACGGGCGCGCAGATCGACACTGGCACGGACGACCTGCCCGGCAGCCCCGCCCACCGACAGCTCACGGCCCAGGCGCTCAAGCAGGTGGCCCATGAACCCGCGCTGCTGGCCATGTTCATGGACAACCAGGTGCTGCGCAACACCGACCGCCGCGTGCGCGCCTGGGTGCACGAGGTGGTGGCCCTGATGCAGCAAGGTGCCGCAACCCCGCTGGCTGAAGCACTGAAAGGCCCCTTGCGCCCGGACTGGCTGGCCCGCCGCGTGATGGTGCGCCAGGACGATGTGCAGCAGGTCGAACGCCACCTGCAGGCCCTGATGGCCCTGGCCACCGAGTTCGACGACCTGGCCGCCTTCATGCGCGGCCTCGACAGTTTCGAGCTGCACCACCTCACGGGCCGCAAGGCCCAGCAGGGCGTGGTGCTGGCCACACTGGAAGCCACCAAGGGCCTGGAGTTCGACCATGTCATCATGCCGGGACTGAACCGTGGCGAATTCGGCGGCATTGGCCGTCACAGCGACAACCGCAACCTGTTCTACGTGGGCATCACCCGTGCCCGCAAGGCCCTGACACTCATTCACCGCCCCGACCACGCCACCGGCTTCCTGCGGGATGCCGGTCTGCTGGCCTGAGGGCCTGCCCCACAATCACTGCTTTCAGCGTCTGGACCCCTTCATGGCCCACACCCCCGACCACATCAGCATGGCCCTGTTCTGCGACTTCGAGAACGTCGCACTGGGCGTGCGCGATGCCAACTACGACAAGTTCGACATCAAGAAGGTGCTCGAGCGCCTGCTGCTCAAGGGCAGTATCGTCGTCAAGAAGTCCTACTGCGACTGGGAGCGCTACAAAGGCTTCAAGGCCGCCATGCACGAGGCCAACTTCGAGCTGATCGAGATCCCGCACGTGCGCCAGTCAGGCAAGAACTCGGCCGACATCCGCCTGGTGGTCGATGCGCTCGACCTGTGCTACACCAAGAGCCACGTCAACACCTTCGTGATCATCTCGGGCGATTCGGATTTCTCGCCCCTGGTGTCGAAGCTGCGCGAAAACGCCAAGCACGTGATCGGCGTGGGCGTGAAGCAATCGACCTCCGACCTGCTGATCGCCAACTGCGACGAATTCATCTTCTACGACGACCTGGTGCGCGGTGAAGCACAGCGCCAGGCCCGCCGCGACAGCCAGAACGGCCGCGATGGTGGCAACGCGCCGCGCCGCAGCCCCGAGGAAGAAAAGCGGCGCCTGGAAGAGCTGGACGCACGCCGACTGAAGGGCGTGACCCTGGCCGCGGAAACCTACGAAGCGCTGGTGACCGACCGCGACGATGGCGGCAAGATCTGGGCCTCGGTGCTCAAGGAAGCGCTCAAGCGCCGCAACCCAGGCTTCAACGAGAACTACTACGGCTTCAAGACCTTCGGCAACCTGCTGGAAGACGCCCAGGCCCGTGGCCTGCTGACCTTCGGCCGTGATGAAAAGAGCGGTGCCTTCGTCTCGCGGGGCACCGGGCCGAAGGCCGACGCCATGGCCGCGGCCGAGGCGATGGGTTCGGCTGCGCCGGGGCACGATGTGGCCCTTGAACCCCAGGAAAGCGCAGAACGCGGTGAACGCGGAGAGCGTGGTGAGCGCAGCGAACGTTCAGACCGCGGTGAACGTGGCACTGAACGCGGCAGTGAGCGCGGCCGCGAGCGTGGCCGCCGTGGTGGGCGTGACCGCCGCAACGGCCGCGAGCGCGACGACCACCTGACCGCTGCTGGCGAGCCCACCACAGCGCCAGCCACCGGCCAGCACACGGCCGAGTTGCCGCCAGAAGCTGCCTTGGCTCAGGCGCCGGCCGCCTCGATGGACTCCAGCACAGAGGCCTCGGCCCCTAGCGCCCAAGCCCCAGCCACCAAACGGGGTTCGGGCACCGGCCGTGGCACTGCCGGCCGTGGGCGCAAGCCGCGTGAAGAAAAAGCCGTCAGCGCCCCAGCCGCTGCACCGGCCACTGTCCCACAAGCCAACACCGAGCCACGCGCTGCTGCACCAGCACCCGCTCAGGCTGAGCCCGATGCCAAGCCAGCGCGCAAGCAGGCTGCCGCCAAATCTGCCGACAAGCCGGCGGCGAAGGCAGCCCGCAAGGCCCCCGCCCGCAAGCGTGCAGCCAGCGCCAAGGCCGGCACCCCGGCCAGCCCCGCCACTGAGGGCGAGTGAACGGCTCAGGCGCCTGAAGGCGCCAGCACCGCTGCCGCCAGCGCCCGGCCACTGAGCCAGGCGCCTTCCACACGGCCGCTGCCCAACCAGTCGCCGCACAGGCCCAGACCCGTGCGTGCGCACCATGCGGCACTTTGCCCCAGGGGCGGTGCCGTGTCGGCATAACGCCAGCGGTGGATGCTGTGGCTCAACCCAGCGTCGCCCAGGGCGGGCAGGGCATGGCCGTGCGCCGCACAGCACGTGGCCCATGCCTGCCACAAGGCCTGGGCCACGGCCTCGGGCGCGTCTTCGATGTGGGCCTCGCTCCACTCGGCTTCGCTGTGCAGCAACCAGGTCTGCACGGCCGGCCGGCCAGGCTTGCTGCTGTCGCAGGCCACCCAGCGCAAGGGGCCTTCGTTCACGAAGGCTGCTTCAAAAGGCACGGAAAGCGCGGGCTCGGCCCGCACCATCAGGGCCCAGCTGCCGCGCATGCGGGCTTGGGCCGCCAAGCGGGCCCAGGCCTCGTGCACCGGCTGCAGCAACGGCACGGCCTGCACCGATGGCACGGCCAGCAGCACGTGGTCGAACACCTCGGCCAGCTCGCCATGCTCCTGAGTGCGCAGGCGCCAGCGTCCATCCGGCTGTTCCAGCAAAGCCTGCACGGTGTGCTCCAGCTTCAGCGGGCGGGCCAGTTGCCCGGCCAGCCATTGGGCCGGCGCGGTCATGCGGGGGGTGCCCACCCAGCGCTCCGTGGCTTCACCCGAAGAGGCCTGCGGCGGCGTGCCGAACACTGCGAGGCGAGGCGCCCAGCGGGCCGCCACACCGGCGGCCTGCCAGGCCTGCACTTCAGCCTGAAAGGCCGCATCGCGCGCCGTGAAGTACTGCGCCCCATGGTCACACTGCCAGCCTTCACCCCGGCGAGTGCTCATGCGGCCCGAGGGCCCACGGCTCTTGTCGAACACCTGCACCGAGGCGCCCGCCTGCTGCAAGGCCAGCGCACAGGCCAGCCCCGCAAGCCCGGCACCCACCACGGCCACGTTCAGCGCATGGCGGGGCGCAAGCACCGCAGCATCTTGCTTCATTTGCTCATCAGTCATCGCCTGCATCGTAACGATGCATGGGCCACCGAAGTGGCCCGAGGGGTTTGACAAGGCTGGGTCATGCATGGGGCAGCCCAGGCCGCCTCAGGCCTGCGCCGCCTGCTGCGTCATTTCAGGCCCATGCAGTTGGCATAAAACGAGGTGGTGGCCGGCCAGTCCGAGAACACGCCCATCACGCCCACATCGCGGGCCAGCACATCCAGCACGCGCAGGGTGTCGCCTTCGCGGCTGACCGCGCTGTCGAAGCTCTGGTAGTAAAAGCCGTTGTTGCCATCGGCCAGGATGCCGCTGCGCTCCAGGCTCCAGGTGATCAGGCCCAGGCCAGCAGCACGGGCATCCAGAGCGGCTTTCGAAGGCACGATGCGGCCCTGGGCATCGCTGCTCAACAGGGCGAAGATGGGCGGGGCCCAGATGTTGATGCCCTGGGCCTTGTAGCCGGCCAGCTCGGACGCCGAAGGCAGCTCAGCCACGGTGTTGGCATCGTCGAGGAACACGGCCTGGCGACCAAAGGCCGGCGTGTTCTTCACCCAGTACAGCACGTCGTCCTTGCTGAACGACTGAGGGAACACCTGCGAAGGATGCACGCCCGCGGCCTTGTACTCGTCGATCATCTTCTGCGCGTACTGCTGCTGCGAGAAGCCTTCAAAGGGCATGGTCACCGACGGGGCCTTCAGCTCAGGCGTCATCTTCACGCCCAGCTGCTTGAACAGCGCAATGCTTTCGGCATGGGTCATGAGCGTGCCGCTGCTGGGGCCGGCGTACAGGTCGGTGCGCCAGGGGGCGGTGCCATCGACGTATTCAGCCGGGGTCACGGCATAGGGGTTGGACGCATCCATCTTGCCGCGCAAGGTCTTGAACTCGGCCAGGGTGATGTCGCTGGTGCGGCACTCGGCCGTGGCGGCCTTGACCAGTTTGCCGCTGGCATCGAACTGGGCGGGCACGAAGGGTTGCGTGCACTTGGCGGCCAGCGGGGTCAGCAGGATGTTGGTGGTGGTGTGCAGATCGTTCTGGGCGTGGCGGCACACCAGCTGCTTGTCCTTGGTGAAGGTCACGTCGCATTCCACAATGCCAGCGCCCATGCGGGCTGCGGCCATGTAGGACTCGCGGGTGTGCTCAGGGAACTGCAGCGCGGCACCGCGGTGGCCGATGGAGAAATCGCTGGGGCGCATCACATGGCGCGTGTCGGCACACTGCTGCAGCTTGCGCTTGAGCTCGCTGTCCTTCATGTCCTGCACCAGGAAATAGGGGCGAGGGCCCAGTTGTACGGGCAGCTCGCCATGCGCCATGGCCGACAGCGGCGAGGCCGACAGCATCGCGGTCAGGGCCAGCAGGCCCGAGAGGTTCTTCAATCGCATCGGGGGTCTCCACAAAGGTCAGGCAGATGCCCGCCACTGTGGTGACCGCCCATGTCGGTGCCATGACGCGGCCATGAAGGCCGCGTGACACCGATGCGTTTCAGGACACTCGCATCATGTCAATGCTGTGGGCTGCAATCGAAAAGCCCCCACCACCTGCAGCATGTCGCTGGCCTGGGCCCTGAGCCCATCGGCCGCCGCCGCACTTTGCTCGACCAGCGCCGCGTTCTGCTGTGTCACCTGGTCCATGTCGGCCACGGCCTGCTCGACCTGCCCCACGCCCTGGCTCTGCACCACACTCGACTCGCTGATCTCTCGCACCAATGTCGCGACGCGCTCGATGGCCTGCACGGTTTCATCCATGGTGCGGCCCGCTTCATCGACCAGCTGCGTGCCCCGCTCGACCTGCTCCACACTGCTGCCGATCAGGCTCTTGATTTCCCGCGCAGCCTCGGCACTGCGCTGGGCCAGGGAGCGCACCTCTCCGGCCACCACGGCAAAGCCGCGGCCTTGCTCGCCAGCACGCGCGGCCTCCACGGCAGCATTCAGTGCCAGGATGTTGGTCTGGAAGGCGATGCCATCGATCACGCCGATGATGTCGCCGATCTGGCGGCTGCTGGCATGGATGCCACGCATGTTGTCGACCACCTGGCCCATGACCTGCCCACCCCGCGATGCGGCGGAAGAAGCCCCATCGGCCAGTTGCCGGGCCTGCTGGGCGCTGTCGGCATTGCCGCGCACGGCCTGGCCCAGGTCGCTCATGGTCGATGTGGTCTGCTGCAGGGCGCCCGCCTGCCGTTCGGTGCGTTCAGACAGGTGCAGGTTGCCCTGCGCAATCTCCTGGCTGGCCGTGGCCAGGGCTTGTGCATTGTGCTGTGCGTTGCGCACCATGTGCCCGACCGAGCCTTGCAACTGCAGCAGCGCCTGGGTCAGGCGGGTGAGTTCGTCGCGCCCCTCAGGCTGCATGGCCTCGGTCAGATCACCTTCGGCCATGCGGTGCACCGAAGCCACCGAACGACGCAAGGGCCTGAGGATGGAGCGGATCGTCACGCCGAACAGCACCAGCGACAAGGCGATCGTGCCTGCCAGCACGGCGCTCAAGGCCCATCGGCTGCCTGTGACCACCTGGTGAAAGCTGTTGGAGCTCGATTCGGCCTGCGCCGAGGCCACCTTCACGGTCTGGTCGACCGCGCGGCGCTGGGCGGCGTACAGCGCGTCGAACTCTGCCAGTTCCAGGCGGATGTCTTCGCTGCCCATTCGGGCCAGGTCCAGGCCGCGAGCCTTCGCAATGAAGGCCTGCGCACGCCGATGCTGTTCACCCAGCAGCGTGGCCTTGACCTCCGGATCGACCCGGCTTTCCTGCTCCCAGTACCGCACCCGGGCTTCGTACTCTTGCGTGAGGCGGTCGATTTCAGCCTTGCCGGCCTTGCCATTGAGGCTGCCCTCGGCCAGCTGGGACAGGACCAGCCGCATCTCGATCAGGTACATGGGCGGCGGCAGGATGTCGGCCACGACATCCTTGCTCAGGCCCACGTCTTCACTCAGGTCAGTCAGTCGGGCGGCGCTGGAAAAGCCGGCGGCGACACACAAGAGCACCGCCAGCACATTGAACACCGCCAACCCCAGCAGCCGCGACTGGAAGCTGAACTGTCTGAGCCATTTCTCCATGATGTGTTGCCTCGCCGGGCGTTGTGACCGCACAGGCCCGCGCCATTGCAGGCCCCATGGCAGCGATATCGGCGCCCCCTGGCAAAGGTTGAACCGGAAATTCAGGGTCGAGAGGCCCCAATTCCAGCGGCAGGCGGCGCGTTGAAATACTGGCTCTGGATGACGATGTGCATCTCGGGCCCCTCCTGCGAGAGGGTCACCGACACGATGCGCTCGCCGCCCAGCGATTCGGCCTGCAGTTTCAGGCCCTTGCCGTCTTCGCCCGGGCCTTCGCTGTAGGTGCGCTCTCCGCGCCACAGGCCCCGGAGCTGCTCCTTGTAGAAGGCCAGCACGCGGTCGGGCGGGTCCTGGCTGATGAGCTTGACCATGGCCAGCTGGCCCATGGGCGTGGACGCACGCATGCCGAACCGGGCATCCTGGCGCGCGCCTGGGTAATAGGCCACCGACACATCGCTTTCGCGGGTGTTCGCGCCGCCATAGGCCACCTGGGTGCCTGGGCGCCCGGGGGTGTCTGGCACCACCGGCTTCATGTCGTCGCGGCGCACCTGCACGGGCGGAAGGGCCGTGGCGGCAGAGCCCACCGCGGCTGCAGCAGACGCAGCCGACTGGCCAGCTGGCGCCGCAGGCTGCACATTGCGCTCACACCCCTGGATGGCGGCCAGCACGCTGAGTGCCAGCACCATCCGCCGGGCGAGCCCGAAAGGATGGGGCATCGACACCTCACTGAACGGTTTTGTCTACCGGCTCAGTATCGGCCGTCGCAGCCCTCCTGCCCAGAGGACTTGCCCGCTCAGGGCTTGCCCAGGGGGAAAGGGCCCCGAAGGGCCCTCGCATCACTTCCAGCCGTCTTTCAGGCCCGTGATCTTGTTGAACACCGGTTGGCCCGCGGTGTGGTCCAGGCGGTCGGCCACGAAGTAGCCAAAACGCTCGAACTGGAACTTCTGATCGGGCTGCGCTGCGGCCAGCGAAGGCTCGACATAGGCCTTCACCACCTTGAAGCTGTCCGGGTTCAGGCTGGCCTTGAAGTCCTTGCCGCCGGCATCGGGGTGCGGGTCGGTGAACAGGCGGTCGTACACGCGCACCTCGGCGGCCACGCCATCGGCCACGCCCACCCAGGTGATGGCGGCTTTCACCTTCACGCTGTCGGCGCCGGGGGTGCCGCTCTTGGTGTCGGGCACCACGGTGGCCAGCACTTCCGTCACGCGGCCGTCGGCATCCTTGGTGCAGCCGGTGCACTCGATGACGTAGCCGCCTTTCAGGCGCACCTTGTTGCCCGGGAACAGGCGCTTGTAGCCCTTGGGCGGCACTTCCTCGAAGTCTTCGCGCTCGATCCACACCTCGCGGCCCAGCGTGAAGTGGCGCACCGGCGATTCGGTGCCTTCAGGCGGGTGCGGCAGCGCCGGCAGCTGGCACGGCTCCTGATGCCCAGCGCCCATCACCTCGTCCCAGTTGGTCAGCACCAGCTTGACCGGGTCGAGCACGGCCATGCCGCGGTGCGCCTTGCTTTCCAGGTCGTCACGCAGGGCGATGTCCAGGGTGCTGTAGTCGATCCAGCTGTCGGCCTTGCTCACGCCGATGCGTTCGGCAAATAGCTGCAGGCTCTCGGGCGTGTAGCCGCGGCGGCGCAGGCCGACGATGGTGGGCATGCGGGGGTCGTCCCAGCCGGTCACGTGCTTTTCGTCGACCAGCGCTTTCAGCTTGCGCTTGCTGGTGATCACATAGGTCAGGTTCAGGCGGGCAAATTCGTACTGACGCGGCACCGGCTGCTGGATCAGGCCCAGCGTGGCCAGCTGCTCGAGCAGCCAGTCGTAGAAGGGGCGCTGGTCTTCGAATTCGAGCGTGCAGATCGAATGGGTGATCTGCTCGAGCGCGTCTTCGATCGGGTGCGCGAAGGTGTACATCGGGTAGATGCACCAGGTGTCGCCCGTGTTGTGGTGGGTGGCGCGGCGGATGCGGTAGATGGCCGGGTCCCGCATGTTGATGTTCGGGCTGGCCATGTCGATCTTCGCGCGCAGCACCATGGCGCCATCGGGGTGCTGGCCGTCGCGCATTTCGCGGAAGCGGGCCAGGTTCTCGTCGGGCGTGCGGCCGCGGAAAGGACTGTCGGTGCCGGGCGTGCTGAAGTCGCCACGGTTCTTCTTCATGTCTTCCGGCGATTGCTCGTCGACATAGGCCAGGCCGGCGCCGATCAGCGCTTCGGCCGCGCGGTACATGAAGTCGAAGTAGTTGCTGGCGTAGAAGAGGTGCGAGGTGCGTTTCCCGTTGGATTCGGCCTGCCAATCGAAGCCCAGCCACTTCACGGCGTCGATGATCGAATCGACGTACTCCTGCTCTTCCTTCTCGGGGTTGGTGTCGTCGAAGCGCAGGTGGCAGATGCCGCCGTAGTCGCGCGCCAGGCCGAAGGTCAGGCAGATGCTCTGGGCATGGCCGATGTGCAGGTAGCCGTTGGGCTCGGGCGGAAAGCGGGTGCGGATCTTGGCCGGGTCGGCCGGTGCGGCGGAGTGCAGGTCGTAGACGCCGGGTTTGCCGGCCCACTGGCGCGGCTCGTAGGTGCCGGCTTGCAGGTCGTTCTCAATGATCTGCCGCAGGAAATGGCTGGGCTTGGGCGGTGCGGAATCGGTCTTCTTGGGGACGGCGGAACTCATCCGGCAATTTTAGGCGGGGGGTGCTGCGCTTACGTTTGG
>JBEGRT010000261.1:0-3907 GCA_041180305.1 Pseudomonadota bacterium | reverse complement strand
ACAGCCCCGAAGCGGTGCGGATTCTGTTCTTTTCACTGGAAGTCAACGATGGAACAACTCAAGCAAGGCGCAGACGCGCTTTTCATTCTTCTGGGCGCCGTGATGGTCCTGGCGATGCACGCGGGCTTCGCCTTCCTTGAACTCGGCACGGTACGGCACAAAAACCAGGTCAATGCCCTGGTCAAGATCCTGGTCGATTTCTGCGTGTCGACCATTGCGTATTTCTTCGTGGGCTACACCATTGCCTACGGCGTTGACTTCTATGCAGGCGCCGGCACCCTGGCCCAGAACAATGGCTACGCGCTGGTCAAGTTCTTCTTCCTGCTGACCTTCGCCGCCGCCATCCCGGCCATCATTTCAGGCGGCATCGCCGAGCGTGCCAAGTTCGGCCCGCAACTGGCGGCCACGGCCGTGATCGTGGGCGTGTTCTACCCGCTGTGCGAAGGCGCCATCTGGGCCAACAAGTTCGGCGTGGCCGACTGGCTGCAGTCTGTGGGCGGCGCGCCCATGCACGACTTTGCGGGCTCGGTGGTGGTGCACGCCTTCGGTGGCTGGATCGCCCTGCCCGCCGTGCTGATCCTGGGTGCACGCCGCAACCGCTACCGCAAGAACGGTGAGATGTCGGCCCACCCGCCTTCGAGCATTCCCTTCCTGGCGCTGGGTTCCTGGATCCTGGCCGTGGGCTGGTTCGGCTTCAACGTGATGAGCGCCCAGACCATCGACAAGATCTCGGGCCTGGTGGCCGTGAACTCGCTGATGGCCCTGGTGGGCGGCACCCTGGTGGCCGTGCTGATGGGCAAGAACGACCCCGTCTTCGCCTACAACGGCCCCCTGGCCGGCCTGGTGGCCGTGTGCGCGGGCTCCGACATCTTCCACCCAGCTGGCGCTCTGGCCGTGGGCGCGATCGCTGGCGGCATCTTCGTGATCATGTTCACCCTGGTTCAGAACAAGTGGAAGATCGACGACGTGCTGGGCGTGTGGCCGCTGCACGGCCTGTGTGGCGCCTGGGGCGGCATCGCGGCCGGCATCTTCGGCATGGAATCGCTGGGCGGCGCCGGTGGCGTGAGCCTGCTGACCCAGACCGTGGGCACCCTGGTGGTGGTGGGCTTTGCCCTGGTCACCGGCTTCCTGGTGTATGGCGTGCTGAACAAGGTGATGGGCCTGCGCCTGTCGCAAGAGGAAGAGTTCGAAGGCGCCGACCTGTCGATCCATCGCATCAAGGCCACCCCGGAGCACGAAACCTCGTGGTGAAGCGAGTTGGTGAGAGAGTGCCGGCCTGCTGAGGCAGGCGGCTCCACACGAAACCCGGCTTCGGCCGGGTTTTTTCATGGCTGGGCCACCCCAGGCACTGGACATCATGGCCAAAATGGCTAATATAGCCACACAGTGCATCCCCGAAAGGCGAACCATGTCGGCCCTGACCCTGCGCAACCCCCGAGGCGACCACAGCCCCGTGCCCGAGTTTTCGGCCACCGAGGCCAAGAACAGCTTCGGCAAGGTGCTGGACACGGCCATCAGCCAGGGCATGGCCACCATCACCAAACGGGACCGGCCGGCCGCGGTGGTGCTGTCGATGGACGCCTACCAGGCCTTGCTGGCCGGTCAGGCCCAGCCGCTGCAGCACCTCAGCCATGAGTTTGACGCCCTGCTGATGCACATGCAGTCGGGCACCAGCCGCCAGGGTGCCCTGGATGCTTTCGATGCCTCGCCCGAATGGATGGGGCAAGCGGCGGTGGATGCCGCCCAGGGCGTGCCCTCCACGCCGCGCTGAGCACGCACCCGCCATGGGCCAGTGACCGCTGGCCGCCTTGATGCCCTTTCACGCCTCAGGCGCCTGCGCGCACTGGGGCCGACGCACAACACCCGACCTCAGGAGCCCCCCACCGTGGCCAGCCCCACCCCACCCCGCCTTGTCGTGCTGGCTGGCACAAACGGTGCCGGCAAGAGCAGCATTGGCGGGGCCACCCTGCGCGCCCATGGCACGCCTTATTTCAACCCGGACGAAGCCGCCGCCCGCATCCGGCAGGCGCAGCCGCACCTGAGCACCACGCAGGCCAACAGCGCCGCCTGGCACGAAGGCAAACGGCTGCTGCAACGTGCGGTGGCAGAACGCCTGGACTACAACTTCGAGACCACCCTGGGCGGGCGCAGTTTCGCGCGCCTGTTGCGCGAGGCGGCCGAGGCCGGCTTCGAGGTGCGCGTGTGGTACGTGGGCCTGGCCAGCCCCGAACACCATCTGGCCCGTGTGCGGGCGCGGGTGGCCAAGGGCGGCCATGACATCCCGGAAGCCGACATCCGCCGCCGCTTCGACCAGAGCCGGCTTCAACTGATTGCCCTGCTGCCCTGGCTGAGCGAACTGAAGGTGTTCGACAACAGCACCGAAGCCGACCCGCACCAGGGGCAGGCCCCCCGACCGATGCTGCTGCTGCACTGGCGGCGCCATGTGTTGCCTGCGGGGGCACCCACGGGCCAGTTGCCGGGCGGGCAGGTGCTGCACCCAGCCACCCCGCAGGCCCTGCTGGCCACGCCGGAGTGGGCCAAGCCCCTGGTGATGGCCGCCATGCGCGCCAGCCTGGGCGACGCTGCGCAGGCCCAGCCTCAGGCCCAGGGCTGAATCAGCCGCGTGGCAGCAGGCGCTCGGCCAGGCTGAAATCGCCTGGCCAGGTCACCTTGAAGTTTTCATAAGCGCCGGGCACCAGCCTGGGCTGATGCCCGATGCGTTCGATGGCGCTGGCTTCGTCGGTGATCTGCGCGGCCGTTTCCGGGTCAGACAGGGCCTGCAAGAGCGCCGGGCGCAGCAGGCCCAGGCGGAACATCTGCGGCGTCTGGGCCGCCCACTTGCCGGAACGGTCGATCGTGGCCTGCACGCGGGGGCCCGCGTCGTCGGCCACCGCATCTTTCAGGGTGTCGGCCAGCGGCAGGGCCAGCAGGCCACCCACCTCGTCGTGCTCGCAGGCGGTGATGAGGCGCTGCACATGCTCGGGCTGCAGCAGGCAGCGGGCGGCGTCGTGCACCAGCACCCAGTCGTGGGCACCCACGCCGCGCTCCATCAGCTCGTTCAGGCCGTTCAGCACGCTCTCGGCCCGGCTGGCGCCGCCCACCCGGGCCACCCAGCCGCGCTCACCCTCGAAGCCGGGCACATGCTGCTCGAACTGCGTGTCGGTGGGTGACAGCACCACCAGCGTGGCTTCAAGCTCGGGCACACGTTGCAGGCAGTGCAGCGTGTGGGCCACCACCGCCCGCCCGGCCACCGGGTGGTACTGCTTGGGGCCGCCCACCCCGGCCCGCTCGCCCACCCCGGCACAGGGCACCAGGGCGAAACAACGGGGCTTGAACTCAGGGTGGACAATGGCGAATGACATGGGCGGCATTGTGGCGCATGGTCGGCGGGCCGTGGCCGGTGGCGCCCACCTGCCTACAATCGACCCTTCACGCCCGCTTCCCTTCGGAAACGGGCGCTTTGTCATTGTTGCGCCATGCTGCCTGCCCTGCCCCTGCCGTCCATCGCCCCTGGCAAACGCTACACCCTGCCCCGCCCGCTGGGCGCGGCCGACGCCCTGCTGCTCAGCCAGTACGCGCTGGCCCGCAAGGCCCAGCAGCAGCTCACGGCCATCGTCACGGCCGATCCGGCCGATGCCCAGCGACTGGTCGACGAGATGGCGTTTTTCGCGCCGGGCCTGCGCTGCGCCGTGTTCCCGGACTGGGAAACACTGCCCTACGACACCTTCTCGCCTCACCAGGACCTGATCTCCGAGCGCCTGGCCACGCTGTGGCGCGTGCAGCAAGGCGTGAAGGGTGAAGGCGACACGGGCGTGGACGTGGTGCTGCTGCCCGCCACCACGGCCCTGACCCGCATGGCGCCGCCCGCCTTCCTGGCGGCCTACACCTTCCACTTCAAGCAAAAGCA
>JBEGRT010000260.1:0-9257 GCA_041180305.1 Pseudomonadota bacterium | reverse complement strand
ACACACCCGGCCGTCACGACCTGCAGCAAGGCCTTGCGCGCACCGTGCTGTACGTGAGCGCCGGATGGCTTGTGCTGCTGACCAGCACCACCCACCACCGCGTGATGATCCTCGCGGCCACCCTGCTGGGCGCCGGCGTGCTGCAGGTCGTGCTTGGCGTGCTGCTGATGTCGGCGCCCGAGCGGTTGTCCATGCTCGGCATGCAACTGTCACAAAGCGGTCGGGCACTGGGCACCTTCGTCAATGCCGATCACTTTGCCAACTACCTTCTGCTGTGTTTCGGCGTGGGGGCGGGCCTGATGCTGTCTCAACGCAGCCGCCGGGCCGCATCCACAGCCTGGCAGGCCCAGCTGGCCTCGGCCCTCGAATTCCTCATCTCCCCACGGATGCTGATCCGCCTCGCCCTGGTGGCGCTGGTGATCGGTCTGGTCCTGAGCCGCTCACGCATGGGCAATGGCGCCTTCGTGCTGTCGTTGCTGATGCTCGGGCTCGGGGCGTGGCGTGCCAGGCCCGCAAGCCGAAAGACCCTGGCGGTGCTGATGACAAGCTTCCTGCTGATTGACCTGCTGGTGCTGGGCCAGTGGGTCGGTCTCGACAAGGTTGTCGAACGCATGGAGCAGACCGCCATCAGCAGCGACCGAACCCACATGCTGGATGACCCGCAACACGGCACGCGGGAAGAAACACTGCAAGAGCGCCTGCGTTTGGGGCGCGATGCGTGGCAGATGGCGCTGGAGCGCCCTTGGACAGGCCATGGGCCTGGCCGCTTTGGCACGGTGTTTCCCGCGTACAAGGCGCCAGACAACCTGCCCGTCTGGGTGGACCACGCCCACAACGATTACGCCCAGGTGGCCGCGGAAAACGGCCTGCCGATGCTGCTGGTGGGCCTGGCCATGTGCGCCGCCACCTTCTGGCGGCTGTGGCGGCTGTTGTCACCCGATCAGCCCTGGCACAGCCAGGGCATGGCTGCGGGCTTGCTGATGGCCCTGACTGCCATGGCCCTGCATTGCATGGTCGATTTCAATCTCCAGGTCGCCGCCAACGCCCTCACCTTCTCGGTGTTACTCGGCCTGGCATGGGCCTTGCCAGAGACATCAAAGCCATGAACGCCAAGCACACACCCTCTCTGCCACACCTGCACCCGGTGGACGGACACCACGAGCCGTCAGGCATGTCGCTGTCGGAAGACAGCAAGACCGCGCTGCTGGAACAGTGGCAGACCATCAAGAGCCGCAAATGGGCCATTTTGGGTGTCGCAGGCATGACCACCCTCGTGGCGACCGTGATCGCGCTGGCCATGACGCCCATCTACCGGTCCACCGTGACCCTGCTGGTCGAGCCCTCTCGCAACAAGGTCGTCTCCATCGACGACGTCTACGGCAACACCCCCTTGCAGGCCAAGGAGTACTACCAGACGCAGGTCGAAATCCTCAAGTCCCGAGACATCGCCGTGCGCACGGCTGCAGCCCTCAAGCTGTGGCAATACCGCGAACATGCCCCACGGGGCACGGCACCCGGCGTGATGCAGAGCATGGGTCGATTCTTCGGCCTCGGGCAGGCCCCCACGCCGCGCACGGAAGCCGAACTGGCGGCCCTGACCGGCGAAAAGCTGATGGAGAAGCTGTCCATCGAGCCCGTCCGCTTGAGCCAGCTGGTCAAGGTGAGCTTCGAGTCGTCCGATCCCGTGCTGGCCGCGAAAGTCGCCAACGCCGTGGCGAGCAACTACATCGAGGCCGACCGCGAGGCCCGCTTCACGGTCACACAGCAGGCCAACACCTGGATCCAGGCCCGCATGTCGACCATCCTCAAAAGCCTGGCCAACTCAGAGGCCCAACTCCAGGCCTACCGGGAAAAGCTCGGCCTGGTCAACCTGGCAGGCTCCAGCGAAACGCTGATCAATCAGCAGGTCACCCAGATCAATCAGCGCCTGGCCGATGCCCGTGCGCAGCGCATGCAACTGGAAAGCACCTATCGCGAGATCGAACGCATCCGCGATGGCGACTACTCCCGCGTACCAGGCGTGGTGCACAACCCCACCCTGGCCCAGGCCCAGGCCAAGGAACTGGAAGCGGCCAGCCAGATGGCCAACATCAGCCAGCGGCTGGGCGTGAACCACGAATCCTACAAACAGGCCGAAGCGGCCCTCAATGACGCACGCAACTCGATGTCGCGGCTGCGCCAGCAGATCGCCCTGAGCGCCAGGCTCGAATACGAGGCCGCCATGGCGACCGAACAGAAGCTGGAGGCACAGCTGGCCTTGGCCCGCGGGTCGGTTCAGCAGGTCAACCGACAGGAGTTCCAGCTCAGCGTGCTGGAGCGCGAAGTCGCGACCAACCGCCAGCTCTACGACATGTTCATGAGCCGTGCCAAGGAAACCAACCTGACGGCAGACCTTCAGGCCGCGGTGGCCCGCATCGTCGATCCCGCCGTGGTGCCCGCGCAGCCTCTCAAGCCGCGCAAAGGGCTGATCGTGGTCGGCGCCGGCGTGATGTCACTTCTGCTGGGTGCCGTGGTGGCGCTGCTGCTGGCGCGCCTGGACAACACCATCAAATCAGGTGAAGACGCCGAATCGCGCCTGCACCTGCCCGTGCTGACGGCCCTGCCACGCATCGATGCCACACAGGGCATTGCCGCACGCTTCTTCCTTGAGCAACCCGCATCCAGACACGCTGAAGCCATCCGCACGGCCCGCACCGGCGTGTTGCTGTCCAACCTCGACGACAGCTCGCGGCGTGTGCTGGTGACCTCCAGCCTGCCCGGAGAAGGCAAGACCACGCTGTGCACCAACCTGGCCCTGGCGCACTCGCAGACCAAGCGCACCATCCTGCTCGACGCCGACCTGCGCAAGCCACAAGCAGGCACCCGACTGGGCATCGCACCCGATGCCAAGGGGCTTTCGAACTTTATCTCGGGCACAGCCGAGCTGCACGAATGCCTGCACACGGTGCCCGGCAGCACCTTGATGGTCATGCCGGCAGGCACCCAGCCACCCAACCCGCAAGAGCTGCTGCAATCGCGCCGGTTTGCAGAAGTGCTGGACCTGCTGTCCGCACACGCCGAGATCGTCATCATCGACTCGCCGCCAGTGGAAGTGGTGAGCGATGCCATGGTCATCGCCCCCCTGGCCAGCAGCGCCATCTACGTGATCAAGGCCATGAGCACCGCAACCCCCGTGGTGCGCAAGGGCCTCAAGCACCTCGAACGAGCAGGGGCGCAGATCATGGGCGTGGTGGTCAACAGCCAGGACTTCTCGCAGCAGCGCAGCTACCGGGGCAGCTACTACGGCGGTGATGACTCTTACTACGGCCCCGCAACGCCCCCAACCGAGGCCGCCCCGCGGCAACTTCGCCAAGGCTGAGCTTGATCGACATCCACTGCCATCTGCTGCCCGGCCTGGATGACGGGCCCCGTGACCTGCTCACCGCTCTGGCGCTGACCCGGGCCTGCGCACAAGATGGTGTTGCCCATGTGGTGATGACCCCGCACATCTACCCCGGCGTGTTCGACAACACGCTCAGCGAGATTCGCCTGGCCTCGGCGTCCTTCGCACGGCAGGTGCACGAAGAAGGCCTGGCACTGCAGCTGTCTCATGCGGCAGAGGTGCGCGTGGGCCCTGAAATCATGAGCCTGTACGAGCAGGGGATGCTGCCCCTGCTGTCAGAGCGAGAAGGGTTTCGCCACCTGCTGCTGGAGATGCCTGATGGGCAGATCCCGCTGGGGATGGACAAGCTGTGCCACTGGCTCTTGCTGCGGCACATCACCCCGGTGATCGCACACCCGGAGCGCAACAAGGCCGTGATGGCGCAACCCCATCGCATGGCCGACTTCACTGCGATGGGCTGCAAGTTGCAACTGACCGCCGGCGCGCTGCTGGGCGATTTCGGGCGGCAGGCGCAAGCCACCGCCGAATGCCTGCTGGACACCGTCGAGGTGCACGCCATCGCCAGCGACGCCCATGGGCTGCAGCGCCGCGCACCGCGCATGGGCGCCGCACGCGATCACCTCACCCGCACCCGGGGCGTGGCCATCGCAGATCGCCTGACCCACACCGGCCCGGCCAGCATGTGCGGGCTTCAGCCATGAAGGGCTCGCTGACACGCGGGCTGCTCGTGGCCCTGGCGCTGGTGTTCGCGGTGCTCGGCATGGTCATGGGCTGGCGCACCTGGCAATCGGTGCAGACCGACGCACTCACGCTGCCCCACCGGATGGCCATTCAGCGTTGGGCCGACGGGCAGGAAGCCTGCGCCCCCGCGCAGTGGGAACAAGCCCGCGCAGACCTCCAGCAAGCCGTCACCATCAGCCCTCAGGACCCCACCGTTCACGACCTGCTGGGGGCGCTTTACGCGGTGCGCGGCAACCAGGTGTGGTGGCAGGAAGAAGAACGCAGGCGATGGTACGAACAGGCCCGGCAAGCCCACCTTCGATCAGCGGCTCTGCGCCCCACGGTCCCGGGGGTGTGGTTCAACCTGGCCCTGGACACCTACGCCACCGACCGCCCTCGCCATGAGGTCGTGACCCATTGGCGCCGTGCACTGGCGGCCGGCCCTCATGAGCCCAGCACACGGTGGGGCCTTGTGGGCCTGGCCCTGGCCATGTGGGCCGATGCCCCGCCGGACATGCGGCGCTGGGTCGTGGCGCAACAGGAATCTCCTGTGGCGCCTGATCGAGAGCGCCTGCTCGGCATCGCTGAACATTACGGGGTGGCGCTGGGTCATTAAGATACGCGCCATGCTCCGCGCGTTACGACTGCTCAGCCACATCCCCCTTGGCATCCTGCACCCCGTGGGTGCCGCCATGGGTTGGCTCGCCTTTCTGGCATCCCCTGGCTATCGGCGCCGTCTGTGGAACCAAGCCGGCCTGGCTGGACTGAGCGTCGGGCAACGCCTGGCCGCGGTGGGAGAGGCCGGCAAGATGGTGGCCGAAGTTCCACACCTGTGGTGCCGCCCGGTCGATCAGAGACTCGAGCGCCGTGTGCGCTGGCAGGGGGTCGAACTCCTGGACCAGGCCGTTGCAGAAGGCCGCGGCGTCATGCTGCTCACGCCCCACCTGGGGTGCTTCGAAGTGACCGCCCAGGCCTATGCCGAGCGCCACGGCACGCAACACCCCGTCACGGCGCTGTACAGGCCCGCCAAGCAGGCCGGCCTGGCCACCCTCATGACCCATGCGCGCAACCGCCCGGGCATGCGGGTCAGCCCAGCCACTCTGACGGGTGTGCGCCAGCTCATGCGCGCCCTCAAGCAGGGCGACACCATCGGTGTCCTGCCCGATCAGGTGCCGCCAGAGGGCATGGGCGAATGGGCGCCTTTCTTCGGCCAACCGGCCTACACCATGACCATGGCCAGCAAGCTGGCAGCCCAGACAGGCTGCGCGCTGGTGCTGTTGCGCGGTGAACGCCTGGGGATGGTGCAAAGGTGGCGACAACGGTGCGATTTCATCGTGCATGTCAGCCGCCTGCCCCCCGAGCAAGACGCTGCGGTGCGACAGAAAGACCTCAGCGCCGCCACCGCCGCCATGAATGCGGTCATGCAGGCGCTCATCCTTCAATGCCCGCATCAGTACCTGTGGGGCTACAACCGCTTCAAGGGCCCACGGCCCGACATCCTGACCTCTGAAGGCTGAGCATCTGTCTGCGCCAACGCGTTGCGTCCATCACATGACGCAACGGGCACACCGATTGCTACACACACTGCAACAAAACGTGGAGCCGGCCCGGCCGGGCGGGCTTCTCCGACAGCGCAGTGAGGTATGGCATGAGCGAGACCGACTCGACCACCAGTTTCCTGTCCGAAGGCTTCGAAGTCCTCAGGCGCCTGCGAGCGCGCGAGGTGGGCGAACGCTGGTTCCGATGGCTGAATCAGGCCACCGCACTGGTGCTGCTGATCGTGCTGGCACCGGCGATGCTGGTGATCGCTGTGATGATCTGGCGGGTCGATGGCAGGCCCATCCTGTTCGGGCACTACCGCGTCGGGCGAGAAGGCCGGATGTTCAAGTGCTGGAAGTTCAGAAGCATGGTCCTGAACTCTCAGGAAGTGCTGGCTGAACTGCTGGCAAGCTCCGAAACGGCGCGAGAAGAATGGGCTCGCGACCAAAAGCTCAGCAACGATCCCCGCATCACGCCGATCGGCGCCTTCCTGCGCAAGACCAGCCTGGACGAATTGCCCCAGTTGCTCAATGTGCTGCAAGGGCAGATGCACCTGGTGGGCCCACGCCCCATCACCTTGTCCGAGCTGGACCGCTATGGCAATGCCCGCTGGCACTACCTGCACGCCACGCCAGGCATGACCGGCCTCTGGCAGGTCAGTGGCCGCAGCGACACCACTTACGACGAACGCGTGGCGCTCGATCGGGAATACGTCGAGGCGCGCAGCCTGAGCTCTGATGTGCGCATCCTGGTCAAGACCGTTGGCGTGGTGCTGGGTAAAAATGGGGCACGCTGACATCGACCTGGCCCCACCAGCGGCCACCGACCCTGGGCCTTCGAATGGGCCTCATCCCACCGCGGCCAGGCATGTCCTGCATGTGGCGGGGGTGGTTCACGAAGGCGTTCACGGCTTCCTCAACCCGGCCTCTGAAGCACTGGCTGAGGCCGGCTTCCGGCAGACGCTGGTCTTTCTCGACCACCCCCGCCACCACCACCTCGTGGCCCAGTTGCCCGCGCGGGTGGATGTGTGCCTGGTGCCCTTTCAGGAGAACCACCGGCTGAGGCGCTGGCTGTGGCTGGGCGAACTGACACAGAGCCTGCTGCGCAACCAGACCATCGACGTTGTGCATGTCCACGGCTTTCTGCCCTGGGCCCTGGGGCTTCGGTTCGGTTCGCTGTTGCCAGACCACACCCAGGTCTTCTACACACCGCACGGTTCACGCAGCCTGGCGTGGATCGAACGCCTGCAATCGGTCTCCGGCAGCCTGCTGGCGCCTGCGCAGTCCCGACTGCCGGCCATCATCGCCCCACCCGGCCCTGAGGCGCGCAAGGCATTGCTGCACCATGCACAGCCAGTGTTCGAGATCGACGCAGCACTGCCCGACCTGCTGTTCGCCATGCCCCGGCGTGAAGCGCGGCGCCCCCTGCTGGTCGCGGGCGACTGGAATCTGCACCAGGCCGGCATGGAAAGGTACTGCCAGATGGCCGTGCTGCTCAGTGCCCAGGAACTCAATGTCTCGTTCAACTGGATCGGCCACCTGACCCCCTGGGTCAGGACGCGGCTGCAGGCCTCCAATGTCGGCGCCCACTCATTGACCGCCGACACCGACCTCTGGCAGCGACTCGCACCTGCCTGGTGTCATGTGGCCCCCCATGCACCCCACGGCTTTCCCATGGTCACCGCCACGGCCATGGCGCTGGGCTTGCCCACGGTTGCCATCGATTGCGCGGAACACCAGCAACTGATCGAGCACGGCCGCAACGGCTTCCTGTTTCGCAACATGAACGAGGCGCTCACGCTCCTGTCGCAACTGATCGATCAGCCCGCCTTGCGCGAACGCATCGGGCAGGAGGCGCGCCAGCGAGCGGCCATGCGGTGGTCCAGGCAAGCGCAACAGCACGCATTGCTTCGTACCTACAGCCGCGGTTGAGGGGGCTGCCCCACCCGGTCTGCGCAGCCCCTTGAGGCACAATGCCCGCGACGATCCGCCTGCGCCTGCGCCAGGCCCGGCCCCTGTGTCTCCCCGATGAAAAGCTTCGGTATCCGCCTGTTCCTGTCCCTGATGTGGCTGCTTCACTGGCTTCCCCTGCCGGTGCTGTCGGCCATGGGTCGCGGCTTGGGGGCCCTGCTGTACCGACTCGCGGGCTCGCGCCGCAAGGTGGGCCTGCGCAACCTCGAACTGTGTTTCCCCGGCATGCCCCTGGCCGAACGCCAGGCCCTGCTCAAGCAGCACTTTGGCTGGCTCACCCGCAGCCTGATCGAGCGCAGCGTGCTCTGGTATGGCAACGAGCAGCGGGTCAAGGGCTACATTCAGGTCGAAGGCGACATTGGCCTGGCCGAACGGGTGTTCCAGGAAACCGGACGGCCCACCATGTGGCTGTGCCCGCACTTTGTCGGCCTGGACGTCGCTGGCGCAGCCATCCTGCTGTGCCAACCCCGCCCCGGGGCCTCCATCTACCAGACCCAGAGCAACCCCGTGATCGACGCCGCCATGCGCCGCGGGCGCCTGCGCTTTGGCGATGCCGAAATCTTCCCCCGCAGCGATTCGGTCAAGCCCCTGCTGCGCGCCGTGAAACAGGGTCGGGGCTTCTTCAACCTGCCTGACATGGATTTCGGTCGCCAAGATTCGGCATTTGTGCCCTTCTTCGGCGTTCCTGCGGCCACCTTGCTGGCCCCGTCGCGCCTGGCCCGCATGCTGAACATGGTCGTTCAGCCCGTGATCGCGGAAATGCTGCCCGGCGGCCAGGGCTACAAGGTGCACTTCATGCCGCCGCTGGACAACTTCCCCACGGCCGACACCGAAGCCGACACGCTGCGCCTGAACCAGTACATCGAGCAGCAGATCCTGAAGAACCCCAGCCAGTACCTGTGGGTGCACAAGCGCTTCAAGACCCGCCCCGAAGGTGAAGCAGGCCTTTATTGAGGCATGTCAGCAAAGGCCCCTGGCGCCACCTCAACTTCACCCACCCCACGCCGATAGCACACCAGAGCCGGTCAACGTCGACAGCCCGGCCACAACGCATGGAGTGTCGGTATGCAATCCTGGATCACCTGGTTGCGGGGATTTTCCATCCGCGCCCGTCTGATCGCATGCATGGGCCTGGTCGTGGGCATCGGCTTGCTGGTCGGTGGCGGCATGACCGTGCAGCTGCTGGTTCTGAAGTCCTCCCTGGACGGCTTTGCCGAACAGGAGTTCATGGCCACGCAGAAAGTCGGGCAGCTCGCCCAGGTGCTGGGCCAGATGCGCGCCAACGAAAGCGCCGCCCTCATCAACACCGGTGATTCCGTCACGGTGGAGGCCGAAGTCAAGGCCTGGAATGCCCACCACACCGAACTGGTCGCCGTGCTCAAGGAGCTGAGCGACAAGGCGCCCAATGCGGCCATTGCCGAACAGGTCAAGGCCATGCAGACCTTGCTGGGGGCCTACGACAAGGGCATCCGCCCCACCCTGGACCTGATGCTGTCAAACGCGATTTCGTCGTCGGCCGAAGCCTTCCAGAGCACTGGCGAAGGCCGCGCGCAGGCCGCCGAGCTGGACAAGGCCGCCACGCGCCTGCGCAACGACGTGGAAAAACTGGCCCAGGCCCGCCGCGAGCAGACCGGCGCCACCGTGCA
>JBEGRT010000259.1:0-11487 GCA_041180305.1 Pseudomonadota bacterium | reverse complement strand
GCCTCGGCCAAGGGCGACAGAGAGGGGTCGGCGAAGAGCTGGTCCGCCAGGGGTTCGATGCCTGCCTCGCGGGCGATCATGGCCTTGGTGCGGCGCTTGGGCTTGTAGGGCAGGTACAGATCTTCCAGTTCCTGCTTGGTCGGCACGGTCTCGATGGCGGCACGCAGCTCGGGCGTGAGCTTGCCCTGCTCGTCGATGCTTTTCAGCACGGCGGCGCGGCGGTCTTCCAGCTCGCGCAGGTAGGCCAGGCGGGCCTCGAGCTCGCGCAGCTGGGTGTCGTCGAGGCCGTCGGTGGCCTCTTTGCGGTATCGGGCGATGAAGGGCACGGTGGCGCCCCCATCGAGCAGCTGCACGGCTGCGTTCACTTGAGCGGGGCGGACCTTCAGTTCGGCCGCCAGTTGCATCAGGATCTTGTCCAAAGCGTGGCCCTGTCTCGGTTGGGGTGAGGCTGAGGCGGCGCAGTTTGCCACACGTGCGCCCTGGCTTCGCCCGCGGGAACGCCCGCGTGCAGGGGCGACAGGCCCGGGGCTTTGAGCGACAATCACGGGTTTCCTGCATCGTCTGCGCCACGCGCTGCCCGCGCGGTGCCGCCCTCACCCACCATGGCCTTCATTCCCTACGCCCTTCCCAAAGCGGTCCTGTTCAACATGGACCCGGAAGCCGCCCACGAACTGACCATGAACGCGCTGGCCGCGTTCCAGAACACGCCCATGGCCTGCCTGTGGGCCGCCAGCCGTGTGGACGACCCCGTGGAAGTGGCAGGCGTGAAGTTCCCCAACCGCATCGGCATGGCCGCGGGGCTGGACAAGAACGGCCGCGTGATCGACGGGCTGGGCGCCATGGGCTTTGGCTTTGTGGAAGTGGGCACCGTGACGCCCAAGGCCCAGCCGGGCAACCCCAAGCCCCGCATGTTCCGCCTGCCGCAAGCCGATGCCCTGATTAACCGCCTGGGCTTCAACAACGAAGGCCTCGACAGCTTCCTGGCCAACGTCAAGCGTGCGCGCTTCCGCCAGAACGGCGGCATCCTGGGCCTGAACATCGGCAAGAACGCGGCCACGCCGATTGAAAACGCGGTCGACGACTACCTGATCTGCCTGGACGGTGTGTTCCCGCATGCCGACTACGTCACGGTCAACATCTCCAGCCCGAACACCAAGAACCTGCGCGCCCTGCAAAGCGACGAAGCCCTGGACGACCTGCTGGGCCGCCTGCAGGAACGCCGCCAGCAGCTGATTCAGCGCCATGGCCGCACCGTGCCCATGTTCGTGAAGATCGCCCCTGATCTGGATGAGACCCAGGTGGGCGTGATCGCCGCCACGTTGCAGAAGAACGGCATCGATGGTGTCATCGCCACCAACACCACCATCTCGCGCGAGGCGGTCAAGGGCATGCCCCACGCCGAAGAGATGGGCGGCCTGAGCGGCAAGCCGGTGTTCGAGGCCAGCAACCAGGTGATCCGCCAGCTGCGCGCCGCCCTGGGCCCGCGCTTTCCCATCATCGGGGTGGGCGGCGTGATGAGCGGTGCCGATGCGCGCGCCAAGCGTGATGCAGGCGCTGACCTGGTGCAGGTCTACACCGGCCTGATCTACCGCGGCCCGGACCTCGTCACCGAGTGCGCGCGCGCTCTGCGCGGCTGACACCCCTGCGGGTCTGGGGCTTCAGCCCCGTGCCATGGCCGGCTCAGGTCGGCTGGGCGCTGAACGCGCCGGCATCACGCTGGCCTTCCAGGCTGGCTCGACCTTTTCCACCGCGCGGTTCAGGGCTTCCAGCACTTCCTGCTGGCTGACCGCTGCCGGGCGCGCATAGCGCCCCAGGATGTGCTGCAACAAGGCCACCTGCCGCTGGTGCGGCTGGCCGATCAGCAGGCATAGTTCATTGGCCAGTGACGCTGTCACACGCAGCCAGTCGTCCGGGTTCTCGGGCCGACGCGGCGCATTGCTCAGGCCGATGGGGCGCGCCGCCTGGACCAGGGCCTCTGACAGCCCCCAGTGGTTCATCACGGCCGTGGTCAACTCGTCCGGGTGGATGCCCAGCACCGCGCCCGTGGCCGCCTCAAAAGGCATGCCCGGCGTGGGCTTGCCGCCCTCTTCCGCAGGCGGGCCGGGCTGCATCAGCTTGAGGATCTGGGCGGCCTCATCGGGGAAGTGGTAGTAGATCAGCAGCTTGCCCAGCCGCTGAGCCATGGCGGCCAGCAGCACCTCTTCGTCGCCCACATTGAAGGGGCGCAACCAGCGCGCCGTGATGCCGCCGATGCAGCTCATCTTCAGCTCATCCGACAAGGTCTTGAGCGCCTGGACACCCGCAGCGCCCTGAATGCTCATCTGCGCGCCCAGCGCGCCGGGCCAGGTGCGCACGCCCGCACACAGCTTGCGCACGCCCTGCTGGCCCAGCAAGGTCAGGCCACGGCTGAGGCTGGTCACCGATTCATCGGAATGGCCCGCGCGCTGGCGCAGGTGGTTGATCACACGCAGCACCTCCCAGCACACGGCCGGGTCGAGCACCAGGCGGTCGACGATGTCGTCCACCCGCAGGGTTTCGCTCACCAGCACCTGCTGCAGGGGCTGCAGGTCTTCATCTCGGCTGGGCAGATGGCCCACGCTTTGCAGGCGGTCCATCAGCAGGGCCAAGGGCCCGTTGCTTTCCTGGCTGTTGGCCTTCAGCCAGCCCTGCAAGGCCGACAACAAGGTGCGGGCCTTGAGGTAGCGCTGCCGCTGCTGCCGGTCGGTCGATCGGTTGACGATGGCCCGCAGGGTGTCGGGCACCGGTTGGGGCAGCGTGAAGGGCAGGCGCACGATTTCCAGGCCCACACGGCTGGCCGCGTGGCCCAAGTCGCCGTCATCCAGCGCAGGATGCCCTGCCAGCAGGCGGTGCAGCAGAAGACCGACCATCAGCAGGTCACGTTCCGATTGTTCGCGCTGCACCTGGCGCCCCGGCAAAGGAGGGGGCGCACCCGGCGTGGGCGCCGCAATACCGGCAGACAGGCCGATCCAGCAGGCCTTGCCATTGACGTCCAGCACCACGTTGTGCAGGGCCACATCGCGGTGGCTGACGCCGGCTTCGTGGGCGTAGGCCAGGCCGTCCATCAGGTCGATGACGATCTGCACCGATTCCTGCACCGTCAGGTGCCCCTGCCCCGGCTGCACGCGCTCGGCCAGCGTCTGCATGCCTTTGCGCTCATGCACGACAAAGGGCCAGCCTTCGTGCACGCCCATGTCGACGATCTCGACCAACCGGGGGTGCTTCAGGCGCGAGGCCAGCAGCAGGTCCTGGGTCCAGTTCTCGCGCTCCGTCGCATTGGCCGGGGCCACGCGCGGCACGCACAGCAGGACCTCGCCCTGCAAGGCCGTGTCGAAGGCCAGCCAGGTGTTGCTGGCCGCACTTTTCCCGATGAGCTGGCGCAGCTCGAACCGCCCGAATCGTCGGGTGGAGGTGCCGGCACTGGAGGGAACTGCAGCCATGGAGGAATCAAGGGATGTTCATGCCCCTCCATTGCAAACCAGGTCACACGTTTGGTAACAGATGAGCAGCCCGACAAAGGGTGGTCATTTGTCACGATCAGCGTGACTTGCCTGCGGATCCCCCTGATTCACAGGGCGATGAACTCCCCAGTGCCTGCGATCAGGGCCATGCGCACCGGCGCATCGCCCACGGTGGCGGCCAGCGCCTCCCGGTACGCCTCGAGCTGTGGGCGGTAGCGTTGAAGGCGCTCGGGTGATTCGCCCAGCTTGTAATCGAGCACCCACCAGGTAGGGCCGTTGGCGCTGTCCTGTCGCACGAGGCGGTCGATGCGCACGGGGCGCCCCTGGTGCCACAGCACCAGTTCGTTGGCCGCCCAGGCCACCTGATCCGGATCGAGCCAGCGGCTTGTGTCCGGGTGGTCGAGCACGCGAGACACCGCCTGCACGATGCGCTGCAGGTCGGCCTCCGCCAGGCGCATGGGCAAGGCCTCTTCCTGCACCACGGTGCGCCAGGCCTGGCGGGCCAGGGTGTCGCGGAAGGCCGGGGAGCGATCGGCCACCGGATAGGTGGTGATCATTTCCAGCACGCGGTGCACAGCCTTGCCCAGGCGGGCGCGGTCGGCATCGCCCAGACCGTCGGCCGCGGCCACGCTGGGTGCCGTGGCACTGGACGCCGCCTGAGCCACCGCCACGCGGGGCGGCAAGGCGGGCCACAGCGGCAAGCGGTTGGGTGGGCGCTCAGGCTGCTGCGCAGCACTGGCTGGCTGCTCGCTCAAGTGCCCAGGCACCCAGCGCCCGCCCTCGCCCACCAGGCCCACCTGCGACATGGTCTGCCACCAGCTGCCCTCGGGCTGCGCCCTCGCCGGCTGGGTGCGGCTGACCACCACCATCTGGCGGGCACGGGTCAGGGCCACGTACAGCGCATTGCATTCTTCGGAATCGCGGGCGTTCTTTTCCTGTGCGAGCCAATCGGCCATGGAACGCGGTGGGCGCCCTTCACTGCCCAGGAACGCGCATTGCGAGGGCGCCGCCTCATCGGGCTCCCAGGCCACCATCAGCCCGTAGGTCTGGGTGCGCGAGGCCTGCCCGTCGGTGTCCATCAGGAACACCACATCGGCCTCCAGGCCCTTGGCGCCGTGGATGGTCAGCAACTGAACGGCGCCGCGCGCTGCGGCCGCAGGCAATGGGGCCTGCAGCTTGCGGAAATCACGCAGCCAGCGGTAGGGCGTGGCGTCACGCCCGCCCCTGAGCATCAGCGACTGGGCCAGCATGGCATCGAGGTGCAGCATGGCCTGGCGGAACATGGGCGGGCTCAGCCGCGTGGCCAGGGCCTCACGCCACTGGCAATCGTCCACGATGCGCTGCATCAGGTCGTGCGGGGGCAACCAGCGGGCATCGCGGCGCCAGCTGCGCAGCAGCGACCACGCACGCGCCAGGGTGGCCTGCAGCGGCGTGGCCAGCATGGGCGCGGCGTCGTGGGCCTCAGCCTCCTGGCGCAGGGCTTCCCACCAGCGGCCACCTTCGGCCGGGTGCGTGTCTCGGGCCCGTTCGGCCAGCTGCAACAGCCCTTCTTCACCCACATCCAGCCCTGGTGTTTTCAAGGCATGGGCCAGTGCGAGGTCGTGCACCGGGCTGACCACCGCCTGCAACACGGCCAGCAGGTCGCGCGCTTCGGGGGTGTCCACCAGCAAGGTGTCGTTGGGGGCTGCGTGGGCGATCCCCCGCTGCGCCAGCGCTTCAGCGGCCAGCAGCAGGCTTTGCCGCTTGCGCGCCAGCACGAAGATGTCCTGTGGCTGGCGCCCCTGCGCCACCAGCTCTGCGATGGCATCGGCCACATGGGCCGCTTCGCGGGCGCGCAGCACCTCTTCGGCCTCGTGCCGTGGCTGGGTCAGGCTGTCGCGCCAACCGTCGGACTGCCCGCTGGCTTTGGCGGCTGCGCGCTCTTCGCGCGACGGGCGCATCACATCAGGCAACACGCGCCATTCGGCATCGAGCGTCGAGGCCGTGGTGTGCGGCCGAAAACCTGCGAAGCGTCCCGCATCGGCCAAGGGCTGCATGCTGCGGTTGAGCGCATCGATCAGGCCCTGCGCATTGCGCCGGGTGTGGTCGCACGCCAGGATGGCCCCACCCAGCGTTTCCTGCACGAAAGCCTTGGCGGCCTGGAACACGCGCGGCTCGGCACGCCGGAACCGGTAGATCGACTGCTTGGGGTCGCCCACGATGAAGACCTGGATGCGACCGCCACCCCCTGCCCCGCCGTAAGACGACAACCACTCGCGCAGCGCCCGCCACTGCAAGGGGCTGGTGTCCTGGAACTCGTCCATCAGCACATGGCGCAGTTGCTGGTCGAGCCTTTGCTGCACCCAGGCCGACAGGCTTTCGTCGCGCAACAGATGGTCTGCGCCGCGTTCGAGGTCGACCATGTCGATGTAGCCGCCCTCGGCCTTGAAGCGCGCATAGGTGTCGAACAAGGCACGTGCCAGCACCACCATGTGCCGGTGCCGCTGGCAGGATTCGTTCTGCCTCAGGGCCTCGTGGATGCTGCACAACCAATCCTGCACAGGGCCCATCAAGGCCGTCACTTCGTCTTTCTTGGTGATGTTGCGACGAGGCGTGCCATCGTCCTTGAGCAAGGCGCGGCTGAGAACCACGAACCGCGCGGGTGCATCGGCCAAGAGCAAGGCGTCGGTCAGGGCCTGCGCCGCAGCGGGCGCCAGGCTTCCACCCAGGCGCCCCAGCGCGCTGGCCAGGGCCTGTACCTCGGCCTGGCGGGCAGGCAACAGCACGCTGGCCACCGGGTCGCTCACCCCGGCCCACTCGGGCAGGGCTTCGTGGGCTGGCGGCACGCTGCCCCACAAGCTGCCGCCCTGATCGGCCAGCTGGATCTCCAGGCGCTGCGCCAATGCAGCCTTCAGCCAGTTTTCAAGGTTGAAGCGGCCCACATCGGCCACCATGGCCATGAACACGGGGCGCACCTCGTCGGTTTGCTGCACATCTCGCAACCAGCGGCTCCAGATGCGCGGCCAGGGGTCCTCTTCCTCTTCGGTCAGCAGTTTGAGCTGTGGCGGCAAGCCCAGCGCGGCCAGCGTGTCCAGCGGCGCAGCGCGCAACAGCCGCGAGAACCAACCATGGATGGTGCTGACCTGCACCTGCTCGCCCGATGCCAGCATGCGCTGGTACAGCGGTGCCAGACCACCTGCCAAGGCCTGAGCCTGTGGCTCGGACATGCCCCGCATCAGCAGCTCTTTCACCTGAGCTTCATGTGGCTGGCTGGCCAGTTCGCGCAGCAAACCTTGCAAGCGCTCGCGCATTTCACCCGCCGCCTTGCGGGTGAAGGTGATCGCCAGGATCTGCGAAGGCTCGGCACCTTCCAGCAGCGCACGCACGATGCGCGACACCAGCATCCAGGTCTTGCCCGCGCCTGCACAGGCCTCGATGACCACGGGCACGGCCGGGTTGCAGGCCCAGCGGTAGAACTCGGCATCTGGCACGCGCTCGCCATTGACCAGGTAGGCATATGCGGCGCTCATGGCTGCCCCTCGTTCATGTTCACGTTCACGTTCGCTTCCACACGGGCCGGCCTGGCCTGGGCCACATGGTCCTTGCGGCACAGGCCACGCACCTCGCAGTAGTCGCACACACTGCCTTCACCCAGGGCCCACAGAGGGTGCCCGTCTCGCAGGCGCTGCAGGTCATGCACGATGCCCGAGGCCATCTGCGCGGCTGTGTCCTGCGCATCGGGGTGCGCCACGGGCGTGCAGCCCTGGTCGTGCACCCGCAGGTACATCGCACCCAGCCTGCCATCGGCTTCGGGGTGGTCCACCGAGGCCAGCAAGGCATAAAAGCCCAGCTGCGTGTCTTCCAGCGGTTGCGCCACGCGGGCGTTCAAGCCCGACAGCGAGCCGGTCTTGTAATCCATCACGAGGTGTTCCGTGCCATCGGTGCTTGCGCGCCGGTCCAGTCGATCCAGACGCCCTTTCAATCGCACCGTGGAGTGTTCATCCAGAGCCAGAGGCACCTCTCGGTCAGCCTCGGTGGCATCCACACACCACCCTTGTGCTTCATGCGGCCTCAACCAGCCCACATAGTGCTGAGCCAGGCGCGTGATGGTGGCCTGGTGGGGCAGGAACCACGCGCCGGCCTCACCTTGCACCAGCCCCATGTCTTGCGCCACCTCGGCGGCCACGGCCAGCCAGCGGGCCACATCGTCAGCCGGATCTGCAGGCACCGCATCGGCTGGGCGGTCTTTGTGGAAGCGATGCAGCACCGCATGCAACCAGGTGCCCAGGTCTTGTGCACCCAGGCCCTCCTCGATTTCGTCCAGCGCCTGAAGCCCCAGCACGTTCAAGGCATGGAAACGATAAGGACACTGACGCAAGCGCTCATAGCCTGTGGCCGACAGTTCGGTGGGCATGAGTGCGGGCACCGCGGCGTCAGGCGCAGACACCAGTGAAGGGGCCAGTGGCTGCGGCGGCTCCCAGGCCCAGTCACGCTGAGGCAGTTCTGCAGGCATGGCCTGCCAGGCCACATCGGCCAGAGTGGCACCCACAGCCAGACTCCATCGCGTCAGCCAGGGGCTCAGGCCCACGGGCTCGCCATCGCGCTGATGCCGCGCCAGCGCCACCAGGTGTGGCGATGTGGCCAGCACGGCAAACGCCTCCCACTGCGCCTCCTGCTGGCCAGCCGCATTGCCCAGGCCCAGCGCCAGTGCATGCACCGGGCTCAACCAACCATCATTGCCGCGCACACCCAGCATGCCGTCATCGGCACCGGGCAGCACCACAGCGGCCCAGGGGCGCAGCACGGCGCGTGTCAAGGGCGTGATCACCACATCCACCTCGGGGGAGGCCTGGCGTGGCCGGAAGGTCTGTGCCTCCAGAGTGCTGTCCACCCAGCGCGCCAACTCCCTCAGGCCGACCTGGTGCGTGGCGGCCAGGCGTTCCCAGGTGGGCAGGCTCTCATCGGGCAAGGCATCGTCCAGCGGCAGGCGCAAGGCCGCCACCACGGCCTTGCCCGCTTCGTCATCCAGCAAGGACGCCCAGGCGCCACTGGCCTGCAGACATTGCTTGAGCACGCCCAAGGCCTGCTGCAGCGGCACACGCCCCATCTGGCGCACCGGGGCCAGCACCTGCTGCGCCCAATCGAGCACGCCCTGCATGGCCGCAAAGGCTTCACCTTCGGGCAAGGCACGCCAGGGCTGCAAGGCCCCCTGCTTGCGCCAGCGCCGCTCCAGTGCCCCGATGGCGCCAGCACCACCGGGCACGGTCATCCACGCACTGCTGAGCCAGTCCAGCACATCGTCGGTGCTGGCCCGCGGGTGTGCCGCCGCCAGCAGGCGCGTCACCACCGAGGCCGCGCGCGTGGTCGACAAGGTCCAGCCACTTTCGTCGGCAAAGTTCAGCTGACCGGCTTTCTCAAGGGGCGCCAGCAAGGCACGCACCCGCCGGGTCACGATGCGGTCGGTGGCCACCAGGGCCACGGGGCGTGCATCGCCGCGCTGCCGCGCCTGGGCCACTTGCGCCTGCACTTGCCAGGCTGTCAGGCGCGCTTCTTCCTCGCCGTCGGTGGCCTGCACCAGCCAGGGGCGTGGCGCCACACCGCCGGAAGGATCTTCCAGCACGGCCTGCACCCAGCAAGCCGGCACCTGCGCAGCTTGTGCGCGCTCAAGCACACGCACCATCAGAGACGATTCACTGCCGGGTTGCTGCTGGGCACCCGCCGTCACGGCCAGCCAGGCTGACGGGCGATGCTGAAAGATCGGAGCGCGGCGTGCCCTCAGTGTCGGCAGGGCCTCAATCGCCCAGGACAAGGCCATGGCCGTGAGCACCTTCTCGCGTGCCCGAGGGTCCGGGATGTCGGCATTCCCCCACGGCGTGAGCGCCTCGCCCAGCCACACCTCGATGGCAGCCACCATGGCCTCCTGCCCGGCTTCATCGGTGGCCAGCGCAGCCTGCAGCCAGCGATGCGCCACTTCCAGCATGCGCTGAACCCCGAACTCGAACCCATCGGGGTCGCGCCGAGACCATTCCCGCCCAGCGGCTTCACCTCGCAGGCGCTGCGCCACCCACAACGCATCCAGGCAAGGGTCGAGCGTGAGCGTTGCGCCCGCACCACTGACGGTTTCGCCCTGCGGAAGCCTGTCCAGCAAGGTGCCCACCGTTTCGAACCTCGGGGCCCAGCCCCCCACGGCTTCCGACCAGGCTCGCCGGGCCACATTCAGCAGGGCAATCTGCGGCAACAACACCACCGCATCGGCCACCTGCACACCCTGCTGCGACAACCACGCCGCCATCTGCCGCGCGACGTTCTGCCAGGCCTGGTCTGCGGCGCCACCCGGCACCCAGTGCCAAGGCAACACCTGCACATCCGTGTTCTCCGTGGGAGCCTGCCAGGTGTTTTCAAGCCCGCTGTCTTTGTCTGTCGCTATGTCCATCATTGAGAAATCATGCGGTGGAATCAGCAGTTGCCCCAAGGTTGTGTGTCAGAATTTCCCAAAACAGGCTTCGGCCTGCCGTCCTCAAGGATAGTGTCATGAGCAACGAACTGATCAAACACGTGACCGACGCGTCTTTCGACGCCGATGTGCTGCAATCCGGCCAGCCTGTGCTGGTCGATTACTGGGCCGAATGGTGTGGCCCTTGCAAGATGATTGCCCCCATCCTCGATGAAGTGGCCGTGGCCTACAACGGCAAGGTCACTGTCGCCAAGATGAACGTCGACCAGAACCGCGAAGTGCCGGCCAAGTTCGGCATCCGCGGCATCCCGACGCTGATGATCTTCAAGGGTGGCCAGCTGGCCGCCACCAAGGTCGGCGCCCTGTCGAAGGCCCAATTGACCGCTTTCATTGACGCCAACGTCTGATTGCGCGTTTGAAACAGGGGCACACCAAGTGCCCCTATAATGCAAGCGCTGACTCCGGTCAGCCTTGCTGTGACGGCTGTCAGTCTGCACAGCTCGGGGCTTGGGGCGATCTGCCCGGCCTTCCCCTGATTTCCCCCTGATCCGAAGCCCCATGGCGCCATCCGGCCTGTCCGGCATGCCCTGGTTCCGATCCCGCCCACATTCCGGGCCTTTCCCCGCCACAACGCCGTCACGTCCAAGCCCAAGAGCCTGAACAGCGGTATTGCCCTGGGTTCCACACATGCATCTTTCAGAACTGAAGGCGCTTCACATCTCCAAACTCGTGGAGATGGCAGAAGGCCTGGAAATCGAGAACGTCTCTCGCATGCGCAAGCAGGAGTTGATGTTCGCGATCATGAAAAAGCGCGCCAAGGCTGGCGAGCAGGTTTTCGGCGATGGCGTTCTCGAAGTGCTGCCTGACGGCTTTGGCTTCCTGCGTGCGCTCGACACCAGCTTCCTGGCCAGCACGGACGACATCTACCTGTCGCCCAGCCAGGTGCGCCGCTTCAACCTGCACACCGGCGACATGATCGAAGGTGAAGTGCGCGTGCCCAAGGACGGCGAGCGCTACTTCGCCCTGGTCAAGGTCGACCGCGTGAACGGGCTGACGCCTGAGGTCAACAAGAACAAGATCATGTTCGAGAACCTCACGCCGCTCTTCCCCGAAGAAGCCTTCAAGCTGGAGCGCGACCTGCCCAAGGGCAACGACGACAACATCACCAGCCGCATCATCGACCTGATCGCCCCCATCGGCAAAGGTCAGCGCGCGCTGCTGGTCGCCCCGCCCAAAAGCGGCAAGACCGTGATGATGAAGAACCTGGCGCACGCGCTGGTGGCCAACCACCCCGATGTGCACCTGATCGTTCTGCTGGTCGACGAACGCCCGGAAGAAGTGACCGAAATGCAGCGCACCGTGCGCGGCGAAGTCATCAGCTCGACCTTCGACGAGCCGGCCCAGCGCCACGTGCAGGTTGCCGAAATGGTGATCGAGCGCGCCAAGCGCCTGGTCGAAATGAAGAAGGACGTCGTGATCCTTCTTGACTCCATCACGCGCCTCGCACGCGCCTACAACAATGTGTTGCCGTCTTCTGGCAAGGTGCTGACCGGTGGCGTCGACGCCAACGCATTG
>JBEGRT010000258.1:0-5088 GCA_041180305.1 Pseudomonadota bacterium | reverse complement strand
GATCTCAGACATGGAGCACCTTGTGGCAAGTCGGGTGGGGTGGGCTGAACATTCTAGGGAGCTTGCGGGCTTTCATCTCGGCCCGGCGCCGCGGTGTGACACCCGTCAAACCCTTGTCTTTCATGTCGATGGCGCCCTGACGACCCGACCTGATGCCGAGTAGGGTCTTCCTGCATCGTGAACCACGCTCACAGGATTCGTGAGATTTGACCGAATTCACCCCCTTCTTCCCGTGTCTTGTCACCAGTTCAGGCGCCCGCATGTGGGGGGCAGCGGTCACCGTGGTCGCGATCTGTTGAGCACCATGTCCTCTATCGCATGGGCTCTGCTGCGTCTGCAGCGGGTGTTCATGCCCCCCAACAAGGACACCCATGAACATGAAGACCATCGCCCTGTCCGGTCTGCTGGCGGCAAGCACCCTGGTGCAGGCTCAGACATCGACCGCGTCGCAGACCCTGAATTTCTCGTCGGTGGATGCCGGCGCCTCCCTGTCGTTCAGCAATGTGCTGAACGGCGTCAACCTGACGATCACGCCGCTGGCTCCCGCTGCCGGCAGCAACACCAGCCTGCAGATCAAGGTGGTGGACCTGAACAGCACGGAAGGCGCTCCTGTGGCCGACGAAGCCATTGGCGTGCAGGTGTTCAAGACCAACGGGCAGGGCAAGGTGACCGCGATGGATGCGGCCACCCTCGACAAGAACCAGAGCCTGCTGTTCACGTTCTCGCAGGCCGTGCGCCTGACGGGCTTCAACATGGACTACGCCACCAACGCCGGCGCGTCGCTGTTTTCGCTCAGCGTCAACGGTGCCACGGCGCAGAACTTCCGCCTGGATGGCAGCGATTGGCTTGCCAGTGGGCTGACGGGCACCACCTTCCAGTTTGGCGTGGTGAACACGGGCGGCGCCTCTTACGCCATCGATTCGGTGAGCCTGGCTTCTCTGGCCGTGACCACCCCCAACGGCGGCGGCCTGGTGACCGCCGTGCCCGAGCCTGAAACCTATGCCCTGATGGCGGCTTGCCTGGGCGTGCTGGCTGTGGTCACGCGCCGCCGCAAGTCGGCCTGATCCGCATCGCGGCATGACAAAGGGCGCCTTCAGGCGCCCTTTTTTTGTGCCAGGAGGTGGCTCGAGCGGCTCAGCGCACCAGCAGCACCGGCACCTTGCTGCGGGCCAGCACCTGCGTGGCGACCGAGCCCATCACCAGGTTCATCAGGTTGCCATGGCCGTGAGAGCCCATGACCACCAGGTCGAACTTGCCCTTGTCGGCCAGTTTGGCGATCACTTCGGGGGCGTGTCCCACCTTGGCCTCGTAGCGAGTGGCCAGGTCGTGCTTGGCCAGGAACTTGCGAATCGGCTTGAACACCGCCTCTGAACAGTTTTCGTAGTATTCCTTCAGGTCTTCCACCGAAAACACCGATGCGGCGTGCGGCGGAATGGCCGGTGTCACGGTCAGGATGGTGAATTCATGCTGGCCGCTCAGCCATTCCTCATGCGTGGCCAGCCAGGCCAGCATCTGCTTGGTGAATTTGCTTCCGTCAACGGGCAGCAGGATCTTCATGGAAACCTCCGAAATTGGGTGACGCTTCAGTGTAGGCCGAGGCACGGAAGTCTTTGTGTCCGCACGTGCCAAGGCTTGATGTTTCGCAAAGCGGTTGCGTGCATCCGGCCGGCTGTGGCGCGCGTACACCAGCAGATGCGAACCGATCACGCTCCGGTGGCTGGCCTTGGGGGCCTGGCGCTCAACCTGTTGCGCCTGGGCTGGCGCGCGCGTCGGCTGGGCGGTGCATCGGCCCTGGCCGAGCTCAGTGGCCACATGCTTGCCTCACAGGGGCTGCTGGGGGCCTGCCTGCCTGCACAGGCCTACGGCCCCCTGCCGCGCCACCGGGCCGATGTGTACCTGCCGCCCGCCGCATGCCCCCGACCCGCGCGCGGCTGGCCGGTGGTGGTGTTTTTCCATGGGGGTTCCTGGCAGACGGGCTCGCGTCAGGAGCATGCCTTCGTGGGCTGGTCGCTGGCCGCCCAGGGCGCGGTGGTGGTGGTGGCCGATTACCGGCTGCACCCCGAGACGGGCTACCCGGGTTTTCTGGAAGATTCGGCACGGGCGGTGGTGTGGGCGCGCCGTCAGTTGCCCCACTGGGATGCCGACCCGGAGCGCTTTCACCTGATGGGGCACAGCGCCGGGGCCTACAACGCGGCCATGCTGGCGCTGGATGCCCGCTGGCTGGAGGCCCAGGGTGGCACACCCGCGTGGCTGGCCGGCTGGATCGGGCTGGCCGGGCCCTACAACTTCTGGCCCGTCACGGTGCCCGAGCTCAAGCCGGTGTTTGCCGGGGCCGATGTCGGGGCAGATTGCCAGCCCGTGGCGCACGTGCACCGCGAGGCGCCGCCCAGCTGGCTGCTCACGGCGCCCAACGACCGGTGGGTGTCACCCGATCTGAACAGCCGGGCGCTGCACAGGCGCTTGCTGGCCGCCGGGGCGCGCAGCGAATGGCTCACGGTGCCCCGCACCGGCCACATCAGCCTGCTGGCCTGCCTGGCCCCACCGCTGCAGGGCTGGGCGCCTGTGATGCCCCGTGTGTGGCAGGCCCTGCAGGGCCAGGTGTGGGCCGAGGCTCAGACCTCGACCGTGAACAGCGGGTCCCAGCCCAGGGTTTCGCCCTTGTGGGAGTGACCCCGGGCATTGCTGACCACGCGGGTGTGTCCACCCGGGTGGGCCACCCGGTAGTCGTGCCGGCAATGCAGATGCCCATGGATCCACAGGTCGGCCAGGGGCAGCAGGTCGTCGTCGGCGTTGCAGAAGCTGGCGGTGCCCGGCTGGCGGCCATAACGCGGGTCGGCGCTCAGCAGGCTGGGCCCGAAATGCGTGACCACCACCGTGGCGTCCCAGCCTGGGCCAGGCGCTGCGGTGTGCTCAAGCGCGTCGAGCAGCCACTGGCGGTGCGCCAGGGCTTCCTCACGCACCGCGATGGGGTCAAAAGGCTGGCCGTCGCGGGTGGACTGCATCACCTTGACGAAATACGAGGCGGCACGCATCACCTTGGGGCGTGCGGCCAGGCCGAACAGGTCGAAATCGCACCAGCGTGTGCAGCCCAGCAGCCGGATCCGGCGGCCCTGGCGGTCGGTCAGGGTGGTTTCTTCGCGGTCGAGCAGGGTGATGCCCCAGTCGGTGCAACGCTGGCGCAGCTGGGCCAGGGCCTCGTCCACATCCCGGCGGTCGAACTCGTGGTTGCCGGGCACGAAGACCACGGGCACCGGCCAGTCGGCAAAGCGGGCCAGGGCCTGCCAGCGGCTGTCGATGTCACCGGCCAGCACCAGCAGTTCGGCCTCGGGGGCCGCAGCAAGGTCGGCCTGCTCCGTTTCCAGGTGCAGGTCCGACAGGATCTGGATCTTCAAACCCGGGGCACCCCTGCGCTCAGTTGGCGCCGTGGCAGTTCTTGTACTTCTTGCCGCTGCCGCAGGGGCAGGGGTCATTGCGGCCGGTCTTGGGCTGGTCACGCACCACCTGCTGCACCTTGTGGCGCTCGGCAATGCCGATGCCGGCCAGGTCCACCACGTCGAACACCAGGGCCTCGATGGCCTCGTCCATGTTCTTGAGCGGGTGCTCTTCGTCCAGGGCCTTGGTCATGGCCTTCTGGGTGTCATCCTGCTCGGGCAAGTGGCGCCACAGGCTGTCGAGCAGGTCGGGCACGCCGCTGAGGGCGGCTTCTTCCAGCTGCGGGAAGTTGGCCAGGGCCCATTCGAAACCGGCCACCCAGTAGCCGATGCCTTCGAAGGCGTCCTTGCCGGTCAGCACCTGGCCGTCTTCGTCTTCCACCAGGGGCACCAGGGGGTCGAACCAGCCGTCTTCCAGGATGCCGCGCAGCAGCTCGTCGTGGCGACGCTGGATCAGCTGGATCAGGCGGTCGTGCTGCTTCTGGCTCCACTTGGGGCCCACCTCGGGGATGCCTTCGGTGCCGAAGATGGGCGGCAGCCATTGCTCAGGTGTGAGTTGCACCGGCTGCACCAGCACGCCACACAGGTAGCCGTCGAGGATGACGGCGTCCAGCGTTTCGTACGGTTCCGGCACCAGGGCCAGGAGTTCGTCGATTTCGTGGATCTCGGCGTCGGACAGGATGGGGGCAGCGCTCATGGGGTGCGGCGCGCCCGAGCGACGGGCGCAGATCGTGTGTTCAAAACCGCATTGTGCCGGGAGTTGCCCGGAATCTGCCTGTCAGGCCGACACCGTGCGCTGCGGCACCCTGGTCGCAGGGCTCAGAACTCGACATCAAGTTCGTCGATGTCGGCTGGTTCGGCTTTCGCGGCCTTGATCCATTCCTTCATCTCGGGCATGGCCAGGATGGTGTCGCAGTAGGCGTCACACACCTTGTCGAGCTTGACGTCGTAGGTGCGAAAGCGCGTGCACACGGGTGCGTACATGGCATCGGCCACGGTGCGGTGCGCCCCGAACAGGTAGGGCCCACCGTAGGCCGCCTGGCATTCGCGCCAGATGGTGGTGATGCGGTCGATGTCGGCCTGGGCCCGCGACCACACCTTGAACTTCGGGAAATGCGCGCGCAGGTTCATGGGCAGAGCCGAACGCAGCGAGGCAAAGCCCGAGTGCATCTCGCCGCTGATGGCGCGGCAATGGGCCCGGGCTTTCGGGTCAGCCGGCAGCAGCTGCGCTTCGGGGAAGCATTCGTTGAGGTACTCGGCAATGGCCAGCGTGTCCCACACGTGCACATCGCCCACCTTGAGGTCGGGCACCCGGATGGACGACGACAGCAGCAGCAGATCGGCCCGGTTGGACGGGTCGTCAGGCGGCAGCACGTTTTCGGTGAAGGCCAGGCCCGCAAAGCGCGCCATCAACCAGCCCCGCAGGGACCACGACGAGTAGTTCTTGCTGGTGATGGTGAGCACGGCCGGCGGTGAGGCCGCTGGTGCGGGCGCGCTCTTTGGCGCTCCCGTTGCGCGAGAGGAGGGCCCGGTGGCCGGGCGGCTGGCCTTTTTGGCCACGGCGGTCTTGCGCGATGCGGTGGTGGTGCTCATGGTGTGTGGGCGTGGGTGTCTCGGCTCGGCACACTACAGGTGAGCAAGCCACGTGCCAAGGCAG
>JBEGRT010000257.1:0-4001 GCA_041180305.1 Pseudomonadota bacterium | reverse complement strand
TGGGGAAGGTCAGCCCACCGTCAGGGCCCTGGAAACTCAGGGCAAAGATGGTGAACACCGGGCCGTAGAGGAACAGCACATACAGCCCGAAAACGGCCGCCAGGGGCCAGAAGGAACGCGAACGGCGTCGCACGGTGCCAGCCATGGGAGGTGTCCTTTCAGAGCTCTTTTCGCAGGTCCACCAGGCGGTTCAGCCCGGCGATGATCATCAGCACCACGGCCAGCAGCACCACCGCATTGGCCGCGGCCAGCGGGAACTGCAGGTAGGAGGTCTGCACCTGGATGGTCTTGCCGACCGAGGCGATCTGCTGGCCACCCATCACGCCCACGGTGACGAAATCACCCATGACCAGCGTGATCACGAAGATGGAGCCGATCAGGATGCCGGTGCGGCACAGCGGCACCACCACGTTCCACAGGGTCTGCCAGCCACTGGCGCCGCAGTCGTCGGCCGCCTCCAGCAGCGAACGGTCGATCTTCATCATCGAGTTGAAGATGGGCACCATCATGAAGGTGGTGAACAGGTGCACGAAGGCCAGCACCACCGAGAAATCGGAATACAGCAGCCAGTCGATGGGCTCGCGGGTCAGGCCCAGGTCCATCAGGGTCTGGTTGACCAGGCCATTGCGGCCCAGCAGCGGGATCCACGAAATCATGCGGATGACGTTGCTGGTCCAGAAAGGGATGGTGAGCAGCGTGAACAACACCGTCTGCATGGCCACGCTCTGCACATGGAAGGCCATGAAGTAGGCCAGCGTGAAGCCCAGCACCAGCGTGATGCCCCACACCAGCAGGCAGAACTTCAGCGTGGACAGGTAGGTCTTGAGCGTCACGCACAGCTCGGACGTGGAACCACAGCCATTGAACAGCGTGAGGTAGTTGTCCCAGGTGAAGCCGGGCTCCAGCGTGTACTCGTTCTGGGGCCAGAAGCTCACCGCCACCACCAGCAGCAGGGGCAGTGCAAAGAACAGGAAGAAGACCCCGCCCATGGGCAAGGCCTGCACCCAAGCGGGCAACGCCATCTGGCGCAAGGACAGGGTCTTCATGTCAGGCTCCTGGCAAACAGAACATCAGGCTCAACGCATCCAGACTCAGAACGCGTGCGTCACGCCCACGGTCAGCACGGTCTGCTTCTGACCGGCCTGGCCGCTGAAGTTGGTGCCCGTGTTGCTGTAGAAGGCGAAGTTGGCGTTGCCCGAGTTCTTCAGGAAGATCAGGTTGCTGTTCAGGCTGGTGCGCTTGCTCAGCGCATAGCTGCCACGCAGGCGCAGGAAGGAGGTGTCGTCTTCGCTGGCCTTCTTGTCGTTGAGCACGTAGTCGGCCGACACCGACGCGGCCGCCGTCAGCGGCACGTCCACGCCCACATCGATCACCTTGCCTTCGTACACGGTGCCGTACTTCACCTCGGCCGAGGCCAGGCCAAGGCGCGCCTTGGCCACGCCGAAGTCATACGACAGGCCGCCGGCGTACAGGGTGTTGGTCAGGCCGGTGCCGGTCTTGTCCTTCTCGGAAAAGCCCATCAGCGCGGCGCCGAAGGGGCCTGCGGCGTAGTTCAGCGCGATCTGGGTTTTCTGGCCGGCGCTGCGCTTGCCCGAGACTTCACCCAGCGAATGCATCACGGCGCCTTCAAAGCCCCCGATGTTGGGCGAGGTGTACTTGATGACGTTGTCGTAGTAATCGCTCAGGGCCAAGAACCCATTCATCAGGAAAGGCGAGTAGTACGCACACACGAAGTAGCCGCACAGGTAGTCGTCGGCCACGTTCCACTGGTGACCCAGCTTCAGCGTGCCCAGGCCGCCGCTCAGGCCCACGAAGGCATTGCGGTTCCAGAAGGCGCTGTTGGTCTTGCCGGTGTCGGGCGAGACAGACGACTCCAGGCCGAACACGCCCTTGAGGCCGCCGCCCAGGTCTTCGGTGCCCTTCAGGCCAATGCGCGAGTTGACGATGCCGTTGTCGTCCAGCTTGACCAGCGACTGGGTGGTGCTGCCGTTGTAGACCTTGCTGGCCGACACGACATCCAGGCCGACCGCGCCATACAGCGTGACCGACGATTGCGCCACGGCGGGCAGGCAGGCCACGGCCGAGGCCAGAGAGATGGTGCTGAGCGCCATGCGGCGCAGGGATGACAGGTTCATGGGAATGCTCCGAGGGGTTGGATGATTGAGCTGGGGTGGGGTGAAGGTGCGTGTGTGAAGTGGGTGGCTCAGGCGGCCACGAACTCGTTCCACTTCTGGACCATGTAGGTGTTCTCGTCCATGATCGCGTTCCAGCAGGCGATGCCGCCCATGCGCTGCTCGTAGCTGCCGCCGTCACGCGTTTCGCCCTTCTTGGCCAGCACCTGGCCGGTGGGCGATTTGATGTCCTGGCTGGCCGGCTTGCCTTCCATCCAGTAGGCCCATTCGTAGGCTTCCATCTGGGCCTTGGCGGTGTCCAGCACGGCGCTGTAATAGCCCTGGCGGTTGAGGTAAGCACCGGCCCAGCCATCGAGGAACCAGTTGATGAACTCGTAGGCCGCGTCCAGCTTCTTGCCGCTCAGGGTGCTGGGCACGCCAAAGCCGGCGGCCCAGGCGCGGTAGCCTTCCTTCAGGGGCTGGAAGGTGCAGGCAATGCCCTTGGTGCGCACGGCGGTCACGGCGGGGCTCCACATCGACTGGATCACCACCTCGCCCGAGGCCATCAGGTTCACGCTCTCGTTGAAGTCCTTCCACAGGCTGCGGAACTGGCCGGCCTTCTTGGCCTCGATCAGGGTCTTGATCGTCAGGTCGATCTCGGCCTTGGTCATGTTGCCCTTGTCGGGGTACTTGTACAGGCCCATGGCCTCGACCACCATGGCCGCGTCCATGATCCCGATCGACGGGATGTTCAGGATGGCGGCCTTGCCCTTGAACTCGGGGTTCAGCAGCTCTTTCCAGCTGCTGATGGGGCGCTTGATCAGGTCAGGCCGGATGCCCAGCGTGTCGGCGTTGTACACGGTGGGGATCAGGGTCATGAACTGCGTGGGGCTGCTCGCGAACTTCTTGCTCTTTTCGCCCTCCAGGTACATCACCTTCTTGGGCGCGGTGCCCTGGTCGCCCACCTTCTTGCCGGCCACTTCACCCTTGGTGAACAGGCTGGTGATCTTGTCGGCGTTCTTGATGCGCTTGCTGTCGATGCCCTTGAGGTTGCCCGTGGGGATGATCTTCTTGAGGCTGAAGTACTCGGTGTCGATCAGGTCGAAGCTGTTGGGCGCGGTCACGGCGCGCTTGGTCACGTCGTCGGTGGTGACCGGGATGTACTGGATCTTGATGCCGGTGTCGGCCTCGAATTTCTCGGCGATCTTCTTGTCCTGGTTCACGGCCGTGCCCAGGTAGCGCAGCGTGATCTTCTCGCTGCTGTGCACCGATGGGGCCAGGCCGCTGGCCAGGATGCCGGTGGCGCCCATCAGGCCGCCTTGCAGCACTGTGCGGCGCGAGGCCGTGCCGGTCAGCACGGTGGGTGAGGACACGAGATCGTCGTCTTGCTTCATGGTGCAGGCTCCAGTGGGGAAGTGAGGAAGTGAGGGAACGGAGGAACGAAAAGGAAAGGAAACCGAAGAAGCGCTCAGGCCACCAGGTGGTGGATGTCGGCCAGCGCCCATTGCGCGCTGCAGGCCTCACCGGGCTGCCAGGCGTGCTGGTGCCAGTGCGCTTCGGGCAGCATCACGGTCAGCTCGCCCAGCGGGCTGTTCAGGGTGACGAGCACGTGCGTGCCCTGGTACTCGGTGGCCACCACGGTGGCGGGCGTGCTGAAGGCCGAGGGCGTGGCGGCCTCCTTGAACAGGCGGACCTTGTCGGTGCGCACGGCCAGCTTGGCGCCTTGCTGCTCGAACACGTTGTGGCCGCCAATGAAGCGGGCCACGAATTCGGTGCGCGGGCTGTTGAAGATCTGGTGGGGCGGGCCGCTCTGTTCGATGCGGCCGGCGTTCATCACCACCACCTGGTCGGCCAGGGCCATGGCTTCTTCCTGCGAGTGGGTCACGTGGA
>JBEGRT010000256.1:0-2893 GCA_041180305.1 Pseudomonadota bacterium | reverse complement strand
TAGCAGCCTGCATTGCCACCATGGGCTTCATGGGGGCAGCTCACGCGCAAAAAGCAGAAGTGATTCACTGGTGGACCTCCGGTGGTGAAGCGGCTGCCATCAAGGAATTTGCTGCGGCCTACACCAAGGCCGGTGGCACTTGGGTAGACACCCCTGTTGCCGGTGGCGGCGGCGCCCAGGCCCGTACCGTGATCATCAACCGCACCATCGGTGGCGATCCCCCCATGACTGCCCAGTTCAACTACGGCAAGCAGTACGAAGAAATCATCAAGGAAGGCCTGCTGAACAACCTCGATGACGTGGCTGCCAAGGGCAACTGGGACAAGATCCTGCCCGAGAAGATCAAGAGCCAGGTGAAGGTGAACGGCCACTACTACGCCGTGCCCGTAAACCTGCACAACGAAAACTGGATTTGGTACAACAAGGCCGTGCTGGCCAAGGCTGGCGTGAGCAAAGACCCAGCGAACCTGGACGAGTTCTTTGCAGCGCTGGACAAGGTCAAGGCCACCGGCGTAACGCCTCTGGCACTGGGTGGCCAGGGCTGGCAGGAAAACATCGCCTTCCGCTCCATCCTGATCGCCACCGGTGGCCGCGAGCTGTACCTCAAGACCCTGAAGGACAAGGACGTCTCCGGCCCCGGCTTCAAGAAGGCCGTGGAAAACTTCAAGAAGCTGAAGTCCTACATCGACCCAGGTTCGCCTGGCCGTGACTGGAACCTGGCCACCGGCATGGTGATCGACGGCAAGGCCGGCTTCCAGTTGATGGGTGACTGGGCCAAGGGCGAGTTCATCAATGCCAAGAAGGCTGCCGGTTCTGACTTCGGCTGCTTCATGGCCGGTGGCGCCAACAGCCCCTACTCCATCGGTGGCGACGTGTTCGTGTTCCCCCGCAACAAGGCTGCAGGCAGCGCTGAAACCCAGAAGAAGCTGGCTGAAATGATGATTTCGCCCGCCATCCAGGTGGCCTTCAACAACAAGAAGGGCTCCATCCCCATCCGTACCGATGTGGACCTGAGCGGCGTGGACATCTGCGCTGCGCAAGGTGTGAAGGCCGTGAAGGAAAACCGCCTGATCGAAGGCATCGACGACCTGCTGTCGCCTGACGTCAAGGGTGCGTTTGAAGACGCCATCAGCAAGTTCTGGAACTCCAACCAGTCCGCTGACGATGCCGTCAAGGCCGTCGCTGCAGCACTGAAGCTGTAAGGGCCATGGACCGGGGCGCTGCACCTGTGTGTGCAACGGCCCCGATCTTTTCCTGTTTCGAAAAAGTTCAAACGGGTGGGCAACGTTTGCCCGGTTGAACGGTTGACTGACCTGAGATTTACACCATGGCACGAAGTTCACGACCACGCCGCTTCCATTTGGCGCTCAATGCCGCCCTGTTGCCGCTGGCCATTACCACCCTGCTCGCCTACATCGGCTCAGTGCTGTGGAGTATCCGGATTTCGTTCTCCAATTCCCGCATGCTGCCCAAGGACGACTGGGCCGGCTTCGCGCAATTCGAACGCCTGTTCAACACCGACCGCTGGATGGTCTCCCTGCAACACATGGGCATCCTCACCGTGGTCTATATCGGTGGCGTGATCGTGCTGGGCACCCTGATGGCGATCTTCATCGACCAGCGCATCAAGGGCGAGAGCTGGTTCCGCACGATTTTTCTCTATCCCTTCGCCATGAGCTTTGTGGTCACCGGCCTGATCTGGCAGTGGCTGTTCAACCCCGGCCTGGGCCTGCAGCACGCCTTTCGCGAGCTGGGCTGGGAGTCCTTTGTCTTTGACTGGACCACCCGGCAAGACCTGGTGATCTACGCGGTGGGCATCGCCATGGTCTGGCAGGGCTCAGGCACCACCATGGCCATCATCCTGGCCGCGTTGCGCGGCGTGGACGAAGAGCAGTGGAAAGCCGCCCAACTGGAAGGCGTGTCCAAGCCACGCTACTACCTGAGCATCGTGCTGCCGCAAATCGGCCCAGCCTTTGCCACCTCCTTCGTGCTGCTGGCCGTGGCGCTGGTGCGCACCTTCGACGTCGTCGCGGTCATGACCCGCGGCGGCCCAGGCGACGCCAGTGAAGTACCCGCCAAGTTCATCATCGACCACCTGTTCGAGCGCAACAACATCGCACTCGCCTCTGCCGCGTCGGTCGTCATGCTCATCACGGTCTTCACCGTGCTCACGCCACTGCTGTACTGGCGTTCCAAAGTCCAGGCCCGCCTGAACGCTGGCCACTGAAAGAACACCTGCCATGAATTCCACACCTGTGTCCCTGCCCGCCAAGGCCCCGCGCCCGCGCCGTAGCGCCTTCACGCCGGCCCGCCTGGGGGTGTACGCCTTCCTTGTGAGCGTCTCTGCGTTCTTCCTGCTACCCCTGTATGTGATGGTCATCACGTCCCTCAAGACAGGGCCCGAGGTGCGCGAGGCACTTCTGTTCGCCTGGCCCAGCAATCCCCAGTTTGGCAACTGGGTCGAAGCCTGGTCCACCGCCTGCATCTCCGTGGCCTGCGAAGGCATCCAGGGCGGCTTCTGGAACTCGGTGCGCCTGGTGCTGCCTGCCACGGTGCTGTCGGTCTTTCTGGGCGCGCTCAATGGCTATGCCCTTAGCTTCTGGCGCTCCAAATGGGGCGACTGGCTGTTTGCCATCCTGATGCTGGGCGCCTTTGTTCCCTTCCAGGTCATGATCTACCCGCTGGTGTCCTGGTTCCGCATGGGCGGCTTTTACAACACCTACTGGGCCATCCTGCTGGTGCACTGCATCTTCGGCATGCCGGTGCTCACATTGCTGTTCCGCAACTACTACGTCTCGGTACCGCAAGAGCTGTTCAAGGCTGCGCGCATTGATGGTGGCGGCTTCTGGCGCATCTTTCTGCAGCTCATGCTGCCCATGGCCACGCCCATGCT
>JBEGRT010000255.1:0-5187 GCA_041180305.1 Pseudomonadota bacterium | reverse complement strand
GAGGCGGTGGAGGCGGTGGAGGCGGTGGAGGCGGTGGAGGCGGTGGAGGCGGTGGAGGCGGTGGAGGCGGTGGAGGCGGTGGAGGCGGATTCGCCGTCCAAGTCACCCGGGCGCTGCGAGGCTGGTTGCACGTGTAGTTGCCGCTGCGCTGGTTGGCCTCAGCGTAGGCGTCACGTGCGGCGATGCAAGCTGGGAGTGTCGGATAGGTGCCGGGCAGCGTCGTGGTGTCGCGCTTGAGTTCCCAGACCTCGGGTGTCAACGGCGTCGATGTGACTGCGGCGGTTGCCGCCACACTGGCGAACAGAAGGGCGACGCTGAAAGTCTTCTTCATGATTGAGGCCCCAAGGTTTGAGCAATCATCTGCAGCTTGTACTCGTCGGTGTACGACCCCTCGGCCATGATGCTGAGGGCGATGCGCACTTGCTCGCGCATCGCGTCGTACCGAGCGTTCACGCCGTCTAGCTCGACCTGGATCTCGTCGGTGGTCTCTAGGCCATCGACGAAACCGGCAAGCGCGGCGAGCTGTTGCGCGGTGGCCATGCTCAGGCCAGCGCGTCGACGGTGGCTGCGGCGGCTACGCGAGCTGCGGCGAGCTTGTCGTTTGCTGCTCGTAGCTGGCCTTCGAGAACACCAACTTGCAGATTCAGGTTTGAGATCTGCGAATTGGCGGCGTCAAGTTGCGCTTGCAACGGGTTGACATCAGGTGTCGGTTCGAGGTCTTCGACCAGGGCCAGCAGCTGTGCCTTTGCGGCGGCGTTGAAGATCATGTCAGTCCTTTTTCTTGAGTTCACCGGCCACTTGGCCGAGGTCTTTGTTTTGCCGGCGGCGCAGCCAGAGCGCAGCCCAGCGGCTCACCCACCAACCGGGGGCTCCGGTCAGCAAGTACACGGCGGCGCGATGCTTGTCCGCATGCAGCCACTCAGCGAAGTGGTTAACGATGTCCACCGACCAGTCGCCAAAAAACACACTGAACACCGCGGCAGACAGCAAACGCGCGACGAACTCGCGGCGGTTGAACGTGCCGTCCTTGTTGACGGGCGGCATCACCGCGTAGAGAAGCACAGCCCCCAACATGCCGGCGCCGGCTTTCCCCGCAACGGTTTGGCCGATGGCCACCGCTGCGTCGGTCATTGCAGATGAAGAACTCGTCGGGTCAGCCATCACTTCTCCTCGGTTGAATTTTTGTTGGCTCGCAGACGGTCTGCGAGTGTTGCTTGAACTTCGGCGGTTTTGAGTGTGCCGGTCGATCGCTCGACCCCTGCGTTCTTCTGCGCGTCCATCACTTCGTTGAGAGCTTTCAGCACCGGTGCGTCGCTGCGCAAACCGACCTTGCTCTTCACGTGTTCAACCATCTCGCGGACCCACTGCACGGCCCGCGTGCGCCAGGCGTTTCGGCCGGCGTGACGTTCACTCAGAATGCGGGTGGCGTTTACCGCCCAGAACTCCGAGGGGTTGGTGAGGTGGTAGTGCTTCTCGCGGTCGAGCACACCGTCTTTGAACGCCTGCTTCATCTCCTCAAAGGCGGCTCGGCCTCCGTTGAGGCCTTCGGTGATCTTGCCCAGCGCCTCGCGCACTTCGGGCGTGGCTTTCTTCATCTCCACGTCGATTGCACGACGCCATTCACGGCGAATGCCACGCTGCACCTCGGGCGGCATCATCCGCTCGCTGTGGTGCAGGATCTCGTGCGCTGCGCGCGTCGGGTCGCTCTCACGGTTCTTGAAGATCTCGACGACGCGCTCCGCCGACTTGTAGACCGCGCGAGCGTTGTCACCGTCGGCAGCCTTCGACACTTCCAAGCGCAGGCCGCGCGACAGGTTCGGGTTGCGGTCCAGGGCCCACAGCGCGAGCTCACCCTCGTCCTTGCCGATCGAGCCGTCGGCAATGCCTTTTTCCAGCGCAGCGCGTGTTTGGCGCCGGCCGCGCTCTTGCAGCTTGGGGTCCACCTTCGGCTCCTGGGCGCGCTGTTGCTCGGCCATGAAGGCTTCGTCGAGCTTCGGCAGGTCCAGGTCGGCCAGCACCTCGCCGTCGGGGCCGAGTTCCTTGGTTTCGGGCGTGGGCAGCTTCTCTTCCTTCTTGACCTTGATCTCTGGCTGGCCTTCGACCACCTTGGGCTTCGGTAGCTCCTTGGGCTTGTTGACCTTGATCTCGGGCTGTCCTTCGACGGCCTTGGCGGCCGGCACGGCGTCAGCCTTCTCGATCTTCTTGGCCTCCTCGAAGAGCGCGGCCTTGATGTCGGCGTCCTCGGTCAGCGCAGCCGTGCGGCGCAACTCGGCCGCGTCTTCGCGGCGCTTCGTGGCGGCAGCCTCGTCGGCCAGCTCCTTCTTGACGGCAGCCGCGCGCTTCTCCAGCGCCTTGCGCACCACTGGCGAGTCCGTGGCGGCCGTAAGGCGCTCGATCTCGGCCAGGCGGACGTCGACGGGCCTGGGCGCCTTGGCGGGCTCCACGGCCTGGGGTTTGATCTCGGTGGCCTCACCAACAGGCAGCTTCTCGGGGGTGGGCTCTTTGACCTTCGGTGCGCCGGCCGGCTCGACGACCTGGGGCTTGATCTCGGTGGCTTCGCCCGCCGGTACCGGCTGAGCACGCTCCGCGTTGGCCGCAGCCACGTTGCGGTCAGTCTGCTGCGTGCGCATTGCCAGCTGCGCTTCGGGCGCCAGCGTTGCGGCACCCATTGCTTCGGTGGCAGCAACTTCGGCCGGCGCCCCGGCCACCATCACGTCGGGCAGGTCGGGGCGACCCGGCACGGCCGGGATCTCCGCCCCTGCTTGCGGTGCCGGGCGCGGTGGTTCTTCGCGCACCATCGGGCGCACGGGCCCCACCTCGCTGGTGTTCGGCGTCTTCGGCATGTTCCGCAGCACCGTCGGTTCACCGGCTGCCGGCACCAGCCCCTCAGTGGGTACCACCTCAAGCGCCGCGGCATCAGGGCGGGCGCCAGGTGCGGTTTCCCAGTCAGGCGTCAGGTCACCCAACGGGCTCGGAGGAATGCCCTCCTTGCTGGGTGGGGGTAGCGCGCCTTCCGGGGCCAGTTCGAGCGGCGCGGGGCCTTCTCGGGGGGTGGGGGGCTCGGTTGGCGGGAGGGCTTTCCGAGCCTTCGCCGCCATTCGGCGTTGCATCAAATCACTGGCCAAACCTTTACGTGTCGCTGCGCGCCCAAGCCCAGCTGCCCCACCGACGATACCCAAAGGACCATGCAAGAGCGCTCCCAGAACGATGTCGCCATAGGTCATGTTTGTGTTGGCGGTTCGGCCCTTCTTTTTGGTAAGCCCCTCCTCACCAAACTGCCGAGCAAAATCCGCGATGGCTTTGGCAGGCCCGTCGAGAAACACACCTTTTTTCTGGGCGCGCGCATAGACGTTGAGGTTGATCTCGCCGGGCTTCCCATCCATCGCTTCTTCAGCGAGGTAGCTCTTGGCAATGCGCACGCGAGCGGCACGGTACTTGCTCACCGCATCGGTGAGGTCCGGCGACGCCTTGTTCAGCGCTCGGTCCATCGCATTGTCAAGCGCGGCGGCCGCCGCGCGGTAGTCGCCGGCCAGCTTCTTGTCGCCAGCACGGCCCGCAACGTCGGACTTGTTGCGCAAGTCCTTCACCACCTCGATGATCGACGCCGTGTCGGCTTCTGTTTTCCGCAGTCCCTCAACGGTCTTTATGATTGGGTTTTGCGCCAGCGCGTCGAAATCTTTGCCGCCTTTCACGTAGGGGCTGGCGATTTGATCGAGGTCTGAAGCAAGCTGCGAATCCAGTTTGATGCGGCCAACATCCTTCACTGCCGCGTAATCTCCGCCCGCTACTTTGCGGATCTCGATAGCGGCGTCGCGGGTCAGTGGAACATCAGCGGGCAGTCCCAAGTCTTCTCTCACAAGGCGCGCGCCGTTCTCGCTGTTGTGGGCAGACAGCGCGCGCTCCAGCGGCGCGGACCCCGCTACGGATTGCGCTGCTTGGGCGGCCGAACCGGCTTTCCCTGCGTGGGGGGTCACCTTGAACCCGTTCTCGATGGCGTCAACAATGCCTTGGTTTTCAGGGGCTTCGAGCTTAGCTTTTTCTGTCGCCCTCGCCGCCTTTGCCGCTTGCACGTTTCGAACAGGCGTAAGGGCAGCATCTGCCGCGGCGCGTGCGCCGACTTTCGTGGCCTGGGCTACCTGAGGTGACATCACCACACGCGGGTTGATCGCCATCGGGCCCGTTGGCCCCAGTGCGTTCATCGTGTCGTTTACCGCACGCATGACCGGGCCTTCAAGAATCTCTCGGCTCGCTTCCGTCGGGGGTTGCCGAAGCATGCTTTGGGCGCCTCGGTTGTACGCAGGCACCACGTCTTCCGCGTAGCGCGCCGCACCTTCTTTGTCCCCGACAAGCGAACTGAGGCCCGCTTGTACAAGCCGGTTGCCACCTTGCGCCAGACCGGCCACGTGGCCTCCGAGGCCGAACACAGTGTTGTGCGCCGCAGTGTCGATTGCATCGCGCACGGCGATGGCCTGTTGAAACGCCCCTTGGATTGCACCAAGAATGCCGCCTTGGCGCGGCGGCTCGCGCTGCTGTTCCTTCTGGGCTTCCGCCTCGGCCCAGGCGCGCCGTTTCGCCGGGTCGCGCTCATCGCTCGGCACGTTCAGGAGTTGCGCTACCCGGCCGGTGGGGGCGGGTGCGGCTTCCGGTGCCGGCTGCGCACTGCCCGGATCGAAGTCGAGAGGCTGCGCCGAGGACGGATCGAAAGCCATCAGGGTGCCGCCTTCCAGGTGCCGTCAGCCTGGTAGACGGCCTTGTTCCCGTTGCCGTCGACGTAAGTCTTGCCGACGGTGAACTTGCCGCTACCCGCAGGTTTGTTGGCGGCCGCGTCACGGTCTGCCCCGAGACTGAGCGCCGATTCGCGCAGCTGTTTGCGTACGACGCCAGGTGCCTCGCCGGCAGCTTCCATCTCTTTCTTCAGTTGGGCGATGATCCCGACAACCTGGGCATGCGAGTCCGCTGCCGACAACATTTCGCGAGCGTGATCCTTGTCGCTGACCGTCGGCACGCCGACCGGGCTCACAGCGCGCGCATACGCCTGGATGAACGAGTTCAATGCGGCGCCGAATTGGCGTACTTCAACGTCGCCGGTGTTGGTGTTGAACGCGTTGATCGCCTTGTTGATCGGCATGAAACTCGTACGCCCGTACTTCTCCGAGGTCTGCGTGACCAGATCGGCCATCTTGTAGG
>JBEGRT010000254.1:0-3995 GCA_041180305.1 Pseudomonadota bacterium | reverse complement strand
GACTTCTGCCAGGGCAACCGCGACCGCGTCATCGAATACGTCAAGCAGCGTTATGGCCGCGCGGCTGTGTCCCAGATCGCCACCTTCGGCACCATGGCCGCCAAGGCTGCGCTGCGCGACGTGGGCCGGGTGCTGGGCATGGGTTATGGCCATGTGGACAGCATCGCCAAGCTGATCCCGGCCCCTCCGGGCAAGACGGTCACGCTGGCCAAGCTGCCGCCCGACTTCGACCCGGCCAAGGCCAAGGTGATCTATGCGCGCCACGAAGCGCCCGAGATCAACGAGCGCGAAAAGGCCGAGGAAGAAGTGGCCTCGCTGCTGGAGCTGGCCGAGAACGTTGAAGGCATGGTGCGCAACATCGGCATGCACGCCGGGGGCGTGCTGATCGCGCCGGGCAAGATCACCGACTTCTGCCCGCTGTACCAGCAGCCCGGCAGCGATTCGGCCGTGAGCCAGTACGACAAGGACGACGTCGAAGCCATCGGCCTGGTGAAGTTCGACTTCCTGGGCCTGGCCACGCTGACCATCCTGGAGACGGCCAAAGAGTTCATCATGGCCCGCCACCCGGACCAGAAGGACTTCGATTTCGCCAAGATCCCGCTGGACGACGCGCCCACCTACCGGTTGCTGTCCGAAGGCAAGACCGTGGCCGTGTTCCAGCTGGAATCTCGCGGCATGCAGGGCATGCTGCGCGACGCCAAGCCCAGCGTCTTCGAGGACATCATCGCCCTGGTGGCGCTGTACCGCCCGGGCCCCATGGACCTGATCCCTTCCTTCTGTGCGCGCAAGCACGGCAAGGAAGAGGTGACCTACCCGCACCCCCTGATGGAAACGGTGCTCAAGGAGACCTACGGGATCATGGTCTACCAGGAGCAGGTGATGCAGGTGGCCCAGATCGTCGGGGGCTACTCGCTCGGCGGCGCCGACCTGCTGCGCCGCGCCATGGGCAAGAAGAAGGTCGAGGAGATGCAGCACCACCGCGGCCTGTTCGCCGAAGGTGCTGCCAAGAACGACATCTCCACCGAACTGGCCAACGAAATCTTCGACTTGATGGAGAAGTTCGCGGGCTACGGCTTCAACAAGTCGCACGCGGCCGCTTACGCCTTGCTGGCCTATCACACGGCCTGGCTCAAGCAGCACTACACCGCTGAATTCTTCGCAGGCAACATGACGATTGCCAGCGACGACACCGACAAGCTCAAGATCTTCCACGACGATGCCGTGGGCAACTTTGGCATCACCTTCAGCCCGCCCGATGTGAACGAGGGCGAGTGGCGCTTCATCCCCACCGGCCACCGCAGCATCTGCTACGCGCTGGGCGCGGTGAAGGGCACGGGGCAGGGCGCCATCGAGGCCATCGTGCAGGAACGCAAGGCGCAAGGGCCGTTCAAGAGCTTCTTCGATTTCTGTGCCCGGGTGGACCGCTCGCGCGTGAACAAGCGCGTGGTCGAGGCCCTGATCAAGGCCGGGGCCTTCGACAAGATGGAGCCCAACCGCGCGGCCCTGCTGGCCAGCGTGTCACTGGCCTTCGATTACGCCGAAAGCCTGGCGGCCAATGCCGACCAGGGGGGGCTGTTCGACTTCTGCGACAGCCACGCCGCCTCCACCAACGAGCCCGACCTGGTGCCCACCGAACCGTGGACCCTGAAGGAGCGCCTGTCGCTCGAGAAAACGGCCATCTGCTTTTACCTCACGGGCCACCTGTTCGACGAGTCGGAAGCCGAGGTGCGCCGCTTTGCGCGCCAGCGCATCGCCGACCTCAAGGACAGCCGCGAGCCCCAGGTGGTGTCCGGCATCATCAGCGACCTGCGCATCATCAACGGCACGCGCGGCCGGGTGGCCATCTTCAAGGTCGACGACAAGAGCGAGACCATCGAGGCCGTGGCCAACCAGGACACCCTCGATGCCCACAAGGACCTGCTCAAAGACGACGAGTTGGTCATCATCCAGGGCAAGGTGCAGATTGACCGGTTCTCGGGCGGCCTGCGCCTGAACGTGCAGCAGGTCATGGGGCTGGCCACGGCGCGCTGCAAGTTCGCGCGCTTCGTGCGCATCAAGGCCACCGACCAGCATTGCCCCGTGACCGACATCGTGCGCGAGTTCCCGGCTCGCCGGGTGCCCTCGGGGCAGCCTGACCTGCCTGAGCTGGTGCAGGGCCTGCCGCTGAAGGTGATCGTGGAACGCCACACGCCGCAGTTGTCGGCGCGGGCCGAACTGGAGCTGGGTGAACTGTCGCGCATCTACCCCAGCGACGACGCACTGCGCCGCCTCAAGGAGCTGATGCCCCAGGGGCAGCCCACGCTGGTTTACGGCGAAGGTTGAGTCCAGCGCACGCTGCTCAGGTGCACCAGCGCCTGGGCGAAATCGAGCCTCTGCAAGGCCGAGCCAATGGCCAGCAGTGTGCTGTCGTCGAGCTGTTCGTGCAGGCTGCTGCGGGCCTGTGGCCATTGCTGCAGCGCTTCGAGGTCGCGTGCCTTCACCTGCTCGATCCAGCGACGCAGTTGCTGCTCGCTCAGGCGTGTGGCCGATGTGGGCGGTGGGGCTGAATCGGGCGCGTCGGCCAGCCGGCTGAATACTTCATCCGACACGGTCTGCAAGGCGGTGCGCAGGCTGTGCAGGGCCTGCCCGACGGCATCGAGCTGTCGCGCCCGTGCGGCTTGTTCGGCGTCACGGGCGAGTTCGTGCACGCGCATCACGCCCAGGTTGCCTGCAATGCCCTTGAGCTTGTGCAGGCGTGCCATGAGGCTGTCGAGCAGTTCGGGCTCTTGCGGGCTCTCGTCAGGCAATTGCTGCCCACCGAATTCGGCCAGCATGCGGTGCATCATCGTGGCGTACAGATCCACCTGCCGGCCAAAGCGTGCCTGCACAGCGGGCAGGTCCACACCGGGCAACTCCGGCCACAGCGCGTGGGAGGGCATGCTGGCTGTCCAGTGCCCTTGCACGCGGTCCATGCTGGCGGTCGGGCGCCTGGACCAGTGCGCCACGGCATTGACCAGCGCCACGGCGTCGAAGGGCTTGCTGATGAAGTCGTTCATGCCCGCGGCGATGGCCAGCTGGCGCTCGTGTTCGGTCACGCCGGCGCTCAGCGCCAGGATGGGCAGGGCTTTGTCCGGGTGATGAAGGCGAAGCAGTTTGGTGGCCTGCCGTCCATCGAGTTCCGGCATCTGAACATCCATGAGCACCAGGTCCACCTCGTGGGGATGCTTGATCAGCCAGTCCACCGCCGCGCGCGGGTTGGTTTCCATGTGCACCGAGGCCTGCTCGAACTGCAGGATCTGGCGTGCAATGAGCGCATTGACCTCGCTGTCGTCGATCACCATCACGCGCACGCCGGTCAATCGTGTGTCCTGCAGTTGCGAAGGCGGTGACGGTGGGCGAGGCTCAGCCAGGGGCTGCCCCAGGGCCAACTCGCATGGCAGGCTGATCCAGAACTCGCTGCCCTGACCCGTCTGGCTGCGCACGCCCACCTGTCCGCCCATGTGCTCGGCCAGGGTCTTGACGATGGACAGACCCAGGCCGGTGCCACCGAACTGGCGTGCTTCATCGGCATGGCCCTGCTGGTAGGGCTGAAACAGGCGCTTGAGCACGTCTTCGCTCATGCCGATCCCGGTGTCGCGCACCTTGATCAGCAGGTTCACGCGGCGGTGGTCGATCGCCTGCACGCTGGCATCGATGTCCACCACGCCGCTCTGGGTGAACTTGACGGCATTGCCCACCAGGTTCGACAGCATCTGCTTGAGCCGCCCGCCGTCGATCAGCAGGTCCTGAGCCTGTGGGTCGTCCACGTGGTGCAGCAGTTGCAGGCCCTTGCTCTGGGCGCTGGCTTCGAACAGGCGGGCGACTTCGCCCACCAGTTGCCCCAGCTGAAAGCGCTGAGGGTTCAGGCTGATCTGGCCGGCTTCGATCTTGGACAGATCGAGCACGTTATCGACGATGTTCAGCAGGTCCTTGCAGGCATCCTTGAGCGTGTTGACGTATTGCTGCTGGCGTTCGTC
>JBEGRT010000253.1:0-6072 GCA_041180305.1 Pseudomonadota bacterium | reverse complement strand
GGCGGCCGGTCAGCAGGCCACGCTCAATGCCGTGCGTGCCGTGACCACCCAGATCCTGGGTCGCCTGGAGAGCGTGCGCCAGGGCAAGTCGGCCGGCAACAGCCTGACCGATCGCTACGCCTGGGTGCGCACCTTCGGTTCGGTGGCCGACCAGGACAACCAGGGCAGCACCGGGGGCTTCCGCTCGCGCAGCCACGGCCTGGTGGTCGGTGCCGATGCCCTGGTCAACCCCGACTGGCGTGCGGGTCTGGCCTTCACCTATGCCCGCACCGACCTCGACAGCCTGGGCGCCTCGGCACCCGGTCAGCTCGACGTGGACACCTATTCGCTCGCCCACTACGGCCAGTACACGCTGGACGCCCGCACCGAGGTGAACTACCAGCTGGACGTGGGCCTGAACCAGAACAAGGGCAAACGCTTCATCAACCTGACCAGCCAGCAGGCCAGCAGCGACTACGACAGCGTGAACCTGCACGGTGGCGTGGGCGTGTCTCGCCAATGGCAGCTGGGTGAAGCCAGCACCGTGGCCCCCGGCGTGCGCCTGGACTACAGCCGCGTGCGCAGCCAGGCCTACACCGAAACCGGCGCGGGCAACCTGAGCCTGAACGTGGGCAGCGCCCGCCAGGAGGAGCTGGTGCTGTCGGCCGAGTTGCGTGGCGAGCATGCCCTGACCACGCACACCCGCCTGAACGGCTTCGTTTCGGCCGGCTACAACTTCAGCGACCGGGCGGCCAGCACCACCTCGGCCTTCGTGGGCGGGGGCACGAGCTTTGCGGCGGCAGGCTTGACATCGGCACCCTGGCTGTACCGCGCAGGTTTCGGGCTGCTGCACAGCCTGGGCAACCTGGAATACAACGCCCGCTTCGACCTGGAGCACCGCGATTCCGGTTACCTGAACCAGACGCTGTCGTTCCGCGTGCGCTGGGCGTTCTGAACACGGGCAACCAGGGTGTCACGGCGGGTGCCGTGACCGGACCCCACGGGCTGCATGGTGTCTCCGACGCGCTCATGGGGGCCATCAGTGCTTTCCAGGACGAAGGGCACTGAGAACACGCTCCCCTGCGTTCCACACAAGGCCCTTCGGGGCCTTTTTTCATGCCCGCATGCGCCGAGACTGGACAAAAATCCTCGGCCAGAGAGGCGCACGCTGGACAAAAACTGATCAAACAGATCGTGATCCAGATCACGCTCAATCCGCGCGACGGGTCGCCGATGAAGGATTTTTCCATCCTTCATCCAGACCTCGAGGACATCCCATGCGAGTCAATCACCCGGTCACCCAGCAGGAGTACGAATTCCCTGAGGGCGCGACCTTGATGTCAAGCACCGATGAGAAGAGCCACATCACCTACGCCAACGAGGCGTTCATCCGGGTCAGCGGCTTCGAGGCGGCCGAACTGATCGGCCAGCCGCACAACCTGGTGCGCCACCCGGACATGCCGCAGGAAGCCTTCCGTGACATGTGGGCCACCCTGAAGGCCGGCATGTCATGGACAGCGCTGGTCAAGAACCGGCGCAAGGACGGCGACCACTACTGGGTGCGCGCCAACGCCACCCCTGTGCGGCGCCAGGGCCGCGTGGTCGGCTACATGTCCGTGCGCACCAAACCCACACGCGACGAAGTGCACGAAGCCGAACGGCTGTACGCACGCATCCGCAGCGGGGAAGCCAGCCACCTCACCTTCCACCGCGGGCTGATCGTGCACACCGGCTGGCAACGCTGGCGCTCGATCGGCCAGGTGCTGCCCCTGAGCTGGCGCCTGCGACTGGCCCTGTTCGGCGTGGTGGCCGTGGCCCTGGTGGCTGCTCATGCCATCGGGCTCGACCGGCAAGGCCTGATGCAGCTGGCCGCGGTGATGATCACCGGCACCGTGCTCAAGACCTGGCTGCTGGAAAAGCAGATCGTGCAGCCGCTCAAGCAGGTGCTGGCACAGGCCCAGGCGGTGGCCGCTGGTCAGGCGGGAGAGAACCTGCACTTCAACCGGGTGGACGAGATCGGCATGCTGATGCGCGCCGTCAACCAGAGCGGGCTGAACCTTCGCTCGCTGGTCGATGACGTGGGCGGGCAGGTCATGGGCGTTCGCCAGGCCAGTGAAGAAATCACCCGCGGCAACCAGGACCTGAGCGAACGCACCGAAGTGGCCACCGCCCAGCTGCAGGAAACCGCCTCGTCGATGACGCAGATGACCCAGAACGTGCGCGCCAGCACCGCCGATGCCACGTCAGCGTCCACCCTGGCCAATCAGGCCAGCCAGGCTGCCTCGCAAGGCGGCGAGGTGGTGGCCAAGGTGGTCTCGACCATGGACGACATCAGCCAGAGCTCGCGGCGCATCGCCGACATCATCGGCGTGATCGACGGCATCACCTTCCAGACCAACATCCTGGCCCTGAACGCCGCCGTGGAGGCTGCGCGTGCGGGTGAACAGGGGCGTGGCTTTGCCGTGGTGGCTGGTGAGGTGCGCAACCTGGCACAGCGGTCGGCCGAATCGGCCAAGGAGATCAAGCACCTGATCCAGAGCAGCGTGGAACGCGTGGATGCCGGGGCCACCCTGGTGAATGACGCCGGGCAGGCCATGGAGCAGATCGTGCAGAAGGTACGCGAAGTCACCGCGCTGATCGAAAAGATCAGCACGGCCTCGGGCGAGCAGATCAGCGGCATCGAGCAGGTCAACAATGCCGTGGGCTCTCTGGACGATGCCACCCAGCAAAATGCCCGCATGGTGCAGGAATCGACCGAGGCGGCGCGTGCACTGCAGGAGAGGGCCAATCGACTGGCCGATGCGATCCGGGTGTTCAAGGCATCGGCCTGATCTGCCGACAACACGGGGATGCATCGGTTCTGCATCCCTCTTCCGTTCGGTACCCCAGCCACCTGCCGGTGGCTGCCGTTGTGGCTGGCCGTGCTGGCCCTGTTGTGCGGGTGCGCCTCCGTGCCATCACCCGAAACGCGAGCGGCCAGCGCCCGCACCCTGGCCCAACAGGCGGGCCTGCAATGGGCCCTGCTGCCCACCGATCGGCCCATGGTGGCCGCCCTGCCCACTGACGGCGAGCCAGTGCAGCACCTGGTGGTGTACCTCGAGGGCGATGGCCTGGCCTGGCGCACGCCCGACTGGCCGTCAGACGACCCCACGCCGACGAACCCTCTGGCCCTGCGGCTCGCGACCCACCACCCCAGCGACAGCCCACGGGCCTGGCTGGCGCGCCCCTGCCAGTATGTCGATGCGGCACGCACCGGCTGCCCTGTCTCCCTCTGGACTTCGGCCCGCCAGGGCCGTGAAGCGCTGCATCTGAGCCACCAGGCGCTGGACGAGATCAAACGCCGAACCGGCGCGCAGACCTTGACGCTGGTGGGTCATTCCGGGGGAGGCACGCTGGCCGCCCTGCTGATGAGCGAGCGCACGGATGTGACCCACCTGGTCACCGTGGCAGGCAACATCGACCTGGCGCACTGGGTGGCCCTTCACCGGCTGAGCCCCCAGCGCGACAGCTTCGACCCGGCCGATCGTGCACAGGCCCTGGAGGGCCGCTCTCAGCGCCATCTGGCCGGTGGGCGTGACCCGGTGGTGCCGCCGTCGGTGGCCCAGGCCTTCGCAAACCATTTTCCTTCCGGGCTGCGCCCTGTGGTCGAAGTGCTTCCCTCGGCCGAGCACGAGGCGGGCTGGCTGCCACTCTGGCAGACGCATGGCACCACCTGGTTGCAACCGCTGCAGCGGCCTTGAGGCCCAGGGCCCCGGGGCATCAGAGAATCAGGGGATCAGGCCGCTGACCCGCGCCTCGAAAATGGCTTCCACGCGGGAGCGCACATTGAGCTTGCGGTAAGTGCGGCGGATGTAGGTCTGCACCGTGTGATGCGACAGGCCCATCAGGCCCGCGATCTCTTCGGCCGTGAAGCCCTTGGTGATGTAGAGCAGCACCTCGTGCTCACGGGTCGACAGGACAGCCTCCTCGGCCGGGCCCTTGGGCGCAGCAGCGGCCTCCCGTGGCTCAGGGACTTCGACGCGTGCCTGGAAACGGCCGAGCAGCTTGCGCGCCATCAGGGGGCTGATGGGGCTGCCGCCCATGTGCAACATGCGGATGTCCTCACGCAGGCGTTGCGCATCGTGCTGCTTGAGCAGGTAGCCGGTGGCCCCGGCCTCGAACGAGCGCAACACGCTCTGCTCGTCGCCCAGTACGGTGCTGACCAGCACCTCCAGGCCCGCGCGGCGCGTGGAGGCTTCACGGATCAGCTCGATGCCCGAGCCATCAGGCAGCCCCAGGTCCACCACGAGCACATCCAGACGCGGCAACTCCAGCAGGCTGCGGCCCGCCGCCAGCGTGGGCGCCGAAGCCACCACACGCATGTCGGTCTCGGTGGCCAGAGCCTCCAGCACGAACTGCAGGAATCGGGCGTCGTCATCGACGAGCGCCACATGGATGACGTTGGTCTCGCTCACGGGGTCTGCACATCGGGGCCGGGCCCGGGGTTCAAGGGAATGCGCAACAGGGTTTCGGTGCCTTCAGGCCCTGATTGCCAGGACACCTGAGCGCCAATGGCCTGTGCGCGTCGTTGCTGGTTCTGCAGGCCCCGGCCATGCCCCGAGGGGTCGGCCTGCACCTGAAAGCCTCGCCCATTGTCGCGGATCCGGATGCACACGTCATGGGGGGAGACTTCGGACACCAGGGTCAATCGGTCAGCGCCTGAATGCTTGAGGCTGTTGGTCAGGGCCTCCTGCACGATGCGCATGATGTGCAGGGCCTTGCGAGGCTCCAGCCCCTGCAGCTCGGGCAGGTCATGCACCTGCCAGTCGAGTGTCAGGCCCGCCTGTTTCAGGCGAGGCCCCAGACGGTGGCGCAAGGTGGCCATCAGCAGCTGCAAGTCGGCATGGGCCGGATCCATCGAGTCGATGGCCAGGTGCAGGTCGTCGATGCAGCCGCGCAGCACGTCGACCACGTCCTGCTCGGTCAGGCGGCCATGCTCGACCGCACGCAAGGCCGAATGCAGGGCCGAGCCCAGGCCGTCATGCATGTCCTGCATCATGCGCTGCCGTTCGGTCTGCAGGGTCTGCTGGCGTTCGATGTCACGCAGGCGTTCGTAACTGTGGTGCAGCTCGGCCTCGCGTTCGGCCAGCTTCTGCCCCAGCAGCACGTTCGATTCGCGCACGCCATCGACCGCCCGCATGTAGTGGCGGAACATGATGGTGCAGAACAGCGCGAAGTTCAGGATGTTGGCGTAGGGCCCCAGGTACCAGCTTTCCGCACCCAGCAGGTTGTTCTGGATGGCCCAGTCGTTGAAGCCGAACAGCGTGCCGATGATCACGGCCATGGCCACCAGCATGCCGTCGACCGAGCGCCGCCATGACAGCCGGAAGCCCGCATAGGCCACCAGCGGGCTGGTGACCATGGCCAGCACATAGACCAGTGGCGAAAAGTCGGGCGTGTTGGGCAGGTGGTGCAGCACGGGCAACGACACCACGAACACGGTGCCGATGATGAGGTGCAGCACACGGGTCAGGCGCGGCATGGTGCGCTGGTGCAGCTGCATCTGCAGGTGGTGCACGGCACCGATCAGCCAGAACAGCGAGTTGATGGTGAGCCAGCCCAGCAGGTCGTCACGCACCTCCAGGTCGACGTAGTAATGCAGACCGCGAATGAACGACGACACCGCCAGCACGGCAAACAGCAGGAAGGTGATGTCGCTGCGGCGACGCAGCCACACGAACAAGGCGAACAGGCCCACGGCCAGGAAGGCACCGCCGCCCATGGCCGGCACCTGCAACTGCAACCACTGCCGCGCGACGTAACGCCAGCGGATGCTGTCAGGGTGCCCCAGCCACAACGAGGCCAGGGCCGTGCGCGTGTGGGCCGGGTGGGCCATGCGCACCAGCACCTCACGGGGCGCGGCCTGGCGCTGACCACCATCGACCGTGAGCCAGAACGGGGCCCAGTACCACTGCACCCCGTCGAGCTGCCATTGCGCCACGAGCCTGCCGTCCACATAGACCGCCACCGGGCCATAGCCCTTGGCGCGCGCGCCGTACAGCATCAAAGGCTGCGCGGCCCATGAGACATCGGGCACCTGCAGCCGGTACCAGG
>JBEGRT010000252.1:0-5089 GCA_041180305.1 Pseudomonadota bacterium | reverse complement strand
CTGGCCGCGGCGTGTGCGCAGCGCTGGTTGCAACAGGCGCGCAGCCTGCGTGACCGCCGGTGCGGCCGTCAGGTTGTGAGGCGACACAGAACCTGAAACCCGGGATCTGATGGGATGTTGTGGGACTGGGCGGGACGAAACACACGTTGGGACAGGCACTTAGCGACGCGGCGCACAAAAATCGAGCAGTGAACAGGCCGACGCAGCGACAGGCCACGAAACGCGCCAAACGGCGCCACAGGGCCCTACCGTACACAAGCCCATGCCCTAGGCTCTAGCGGGCCACAAACGGCCCGTGGCGCCCCGATCTCTCCTATGACAGCAGGCCAGCCTGGCCGGGCGAGATCACGGTGCACCAGCTGTGAACACAAACGCGACACAAAAGTGAAAGCTGGAACGACAGTTCTCACTTCACTTGCAGTTCCAGCTTTCTGCAAGTCCTTGTGTCACGGGGCTTTTTGCCAGTTGTCCACAGGAGCCGATTGGCGGCCCCAAAAGGAAAGTCGGAACCAGACGAGGGGTCTGTGTTCCGACTTTCAGGTCAACTTTCAGGAGGCTTGAAGCGCGTTTGTGCGTCAGTTCATGGTGTCACCGTGCTGGCTGGTTGAGTGGGAACGACTTTTGAAAGAACGTCTCACCGTGTGAGAGCCCCCACTTTAAGAGCAGCGTCGTGCAGGTTTCAAGTGGCTTTTCAGAGTTGCTTGGCGATACGCCAGACATGGCGCTCGGTCATTTTGTAAAGCCGGGCGATCTCGTGGGCAGGCATTCCCATGTCGAGCTTTTCCCTGATGCTGCGATTTCTGATCGCAATCACGGCCGCAGTACAGCGCGGCACATGCAGGCGAACCCCTTGGAAGTGGGCTGCGATTTTGGTTGCATCGGCGATGCCAATCTCATCGGCAATCTCTTGCACCACCTTGGACGTGGCGAAATTCTCCGCGTGCCGAGGAAAGTCCAGGTGTACGCCACCCCAGCGGTTGATAAATCGGACCATGGATTCATCTCCGACCAGGCCGTGGATCTCTTGTGCCACGCGCGGCAGGTCTTGGCTGGCCGCATGAGCTGCAGCACCCAGCGGCGTGGTGGTGAGATCGAACAGGTCGAGCTGAATCTCGGTGGTCATTTGGTGGCCGCACCTTTCCGCTGCTGCTCGACACCCAGCATTTGGCTCACTTTGTGCAGCTGCTCGCAGGTCAGCCATTCATAAAACTGGACGCCAAACGCTTGCTTGGCGATGCCATCGGCATATTCATCGGGCTTCCGGTCCAGGCTGATCAGCTGGGCGCGGATGCGGCGCACCAACGGCAAGTTCTCAGCGGCTGGTGTGGGACGCTTGGGGCGTTTTGTGGCGCCTTTGGATTCAGTCTTGAACCCCTTGGTTTGCAACCAGGCCAGCACCTTGGCGCGGCCGGTGGCCGACAGGTCTTTTGACGATGTGACGCCCTCGATCTCTTGCAGCTTGGCGATGTAAATGTCATCGGCCAGGTTCAGCTGCTTGCGCGCGATGTGGATTTTGGCGATGTCGCGCTGACGGGCGTCTTTCATGGCGACACCTCGGCAGCTTCATCAATGAAGGGCTCAATGCTCTCGTTGTTCTTCACCAGCTGAGATTTCAAGCTGGCAAAGGTGCTGAAGTACGGCACATAAAAATCGAAGGTTCTGTCCAGACCGTACTTCTTGATAAAGCGAGCAGCATCGCGCTTACCGACACCCTTGGTTATTTCCTGGATCTCGCGGTCGGTATGCACGCGACGCACAGTTTTACGCCAGAAGCGACGACGCTCTTCGCAGTCGTTGCGCGCCTGCTCGAACTGGATCTTGCCGTTGATGTACAGCACGATCGAGTATCGAATGGCTTTCGCAGACGCACGCTCGACTTGCAGCGTGATCTGGAAGCCATCGACCATCAATTTGGCGTAGCCATAGGGCCGGCTGACCTGACCTTCCAGGGCCTTCCATTGCTCGGGCGTCATTTGACCCCCTGCAAAATGCCTGCGCGCTCTGCCAAGAGAACGGCGCGTTCTATCGATCGGCAACCCATCTTCTTGTAGGCCGAGCCCAATTGCTCACGCACGGTGTGCATAGATTTGCCCAGCAGCTGGGCAGCAGACTTGACGCCATTTCCGTTGGCCATGGCGCGGATGACTTCGATTTCATAGCTGCTGAGGCCATAGCCGCTGGCAGCCTGATTGCGGCGCCACACCTGTGCCTGCTGCTCGCTCATGAACTCATAGGCGTCGCACTCGCACAGCGGGCAAACACTGACCTTGGCCTGCAGTGCGCCGAGCTGGCCAGGCGCTGGGCGCTGCGAACGGTGGCCCTCCAGGCCAGTCCAGGTGCAATTCCGATTTCCACAACGAATCGGGTGGGTGTTGTATGTGGGCAGGTTGGTCATGGTCAGCAGCCCTCCGGTGGTTGGCAAACCCAGCCGTGCTGGCGCAGCAGCTCGGCAGCTTGTTTGATGCGCGTGCCATGAAAGCCTTTGGACAGGCTCCACATGCCGTTTTGAAACTGCACCTGGCCACTGCTGCGCGGGTTCTTCATGAGCCCCCACACCAGCCGGGTTTGGTCGAGCCCAGCCTTCTTGGCCAGCTCGGTGGTGCTGAGTGCGCCGTGCTGCGACAACAGGGCCAAGATGCGGCCCGTGCTGCCCATGCGCTTATCGGGCACGCTGCACCTTGGTTCGCTGGCCTGGCGGACTGCATGGCGCACGAGTTGGTCAAACGGGTTCATGTGTCGCACCCGATTGACGGTCTTTGAGCTTCTGCTGCAAGACCATGATTTCCCACTCTTCCTTTTCGATGCGCTTGCAGCCATCGAACTGCAGATCACGGCTCGCCAAGCCGACGATGGTTTCACCCTGCGCTTCGATGGCTTCGCACTCGCGTGGCAGGTCCGGCACGTACATGGCATACGGACCAGATTCAGTGAGGTAGAGGAACCCGCAGGGATAGAAGAGGTTGCCCAGTCTTCTAACGCCTCTGTGGCCAGGCTCTTTGGTGACTTCCAATGAGGTCACGACATGCAGCTGCTCCTGAATGATCGTGCCGCAGTGCCGGTGCCCTTGCTGTGCATCAAAGCGCTTGTCCCATTCCGAGCCAACTTTGGGGCGACTCGTGCCACGCTTGTCAGGCACCGTGAAATCTTTGTGCACCTTGTCTTTGAAAACCACACGCGTGAGCACGCCAGTTTCCCTGTCGGTACAGACTTCTTCGACGCCCAGCTCTTGGCAGAGGGCGCTGATGACACCTCTGACTCGGCGCCGTTCCTGGATGTACTCCTGGATCAGCTCCAAGGCTTTGCCGCCTTCGATCAAAAAGACAGCCGACGTGATCTGCTGCTTCATGGTCAGGCCCTCGGGATGTGGCCACCTGGCAGCGTGATCCAGAACGTCACGCAGGGCAGCAGGTTGATGCAGAAGCGACGGTCGAAGCTCGACCAGTGGATGCCCACCCAGGCGCTGGCCCAGCGGAACAGCACGCCACATCGGATGCGTGTGGTTGTTTGCATGCAGGCCCCTCAGAGTTCCATCGGCGAGCGATCAGGCCAGGACACCCAGCCATCGGCTTGCGCGTAGTGGCAGATGACGGTCTGCGTTCCGTCATCGATCACCACCCGCGCGGTGGCGCCGCCAATGTCGGCCAGCGTGGCCGCTGCCTTCATGGCGCGACGGGCTTTGGCTTCATGGCCAAAGTCGAGCTTGATCACGTTGCGCCATCCACCCGCTGTGTTCATCTGCAGGATGGCTGGCCGCGCATTGCTGTTGGGCATGTGCATCTCCTAGCTTTGCCAAAGCGATCGACATGAGCGCTTTGAAAAAGCCCCCGGCCGTGAGGCCGAGGAAAGTCCGCTTCGAAACTGTTGAGAGATGAGTGGCTGATCAGCCGATCTCGCCTGCAGGGCCTTCGCCGACGCCGTGGCTGCGATCGCCGATGGCGTCGTCATCGAAGCCGTGGTCAGGGTTCTCGGTGTGCTGGACGGCGTCAGGGCTGTGGGTCATGGCCGACACCACATCGCGCAGGTCGGTGGTGGTGTCGGTGGCGCGCAGCTGCACGTTGAGAGCTGTGTTGCGCGCCGTGGCATCCAGTGCGGCACGAATGGCGCAGTCCTTGGCTTCGAGCAGCTTGCGCAGGGCCGTTGCCTTTTCCGCACCGCCGGGCAGTTCCTGGTCGAGGAACTCGGCCGTCATGAAGAACGGCTCGGCGATTTCCTGCAGGTATTCGGGCAGATGGCCACAGTTGAAGTAGCGCAGGATCTCGGATGGCCCCACCGAGCGCTTGTGTGCGGTGCTTTCGAGCGTGGCGCTGATTTGGTAGTCCATCCAGACGGCATAACCACCGCCCGCGCTGATCACATCACCCGGCTGGTGCAGCGTGACGCTGTTGCGCTTGTGCACATTGCCGTTGTGATCGGTGACGCTGAGGTTGACCAGTCGGTCGCCGTGGACATAGACGACACCGGCATCACACGGTTGTGTGCCGTTGAACTCCATGACGGTGGGCGGCTTGGTCTCCATGCACCCGGTGTCATAGGTGCTGGGCCAGTACCAGACACGACGACCGATGGTGGGCTTGATGATGGAAGGTGTTTGCATGATGGTGCTTTGAAGTTGGGTTTCAACGACGCTTGAACAGGCGATCAGTCCAGTCGTTCAGGGCGTTGGCCAGGCGCTTGGCGAGCCAGTTGAGGAACAAGACGGTGATGGCCACGCCCAGTGCGACAGGGATGACGATCCAGGCGAGGTTCACTTGACGGTGTCCTCGTCAGAGCAGCCAACCAGGTCTGCCCGGTAGCCGCAGTAGCGCTTGATCTCGGGCATGGAGCCATCGGGTTGCGGGATGAAGCCGCTGCAGGTGACCATGCCGTTGAAGTTGCTGTCAGAGGGGCGACACGAAATGAACTGGCCTTGCTTGCCACCAGCTGGCGCCCAGGGCTTTTCGAAGAACGCTTTGCCGTTGGCGTTGGCCAGAGCGCGTTCGTCTTCGGTCAGTGCGTGGACCTTGCTGGCCTGCTCTTTGACTTTGTCTTCGGCAGATTTCTCTCCGCAGCCACTGAGCGCCAGGGCGAACAGGGTGATCAGGAACAGGGC
>JBEGRT010000251.1:0-16849 GCA_041180305.1 Pseudomonadota bacterium | reverse complement strand
GCTTGAAACAGGTTTGAGTCGGTGCTCGCATCGTGTTCCGGGCGAAGTGAGCTGGAGTTTTTGACCCCGGAAACGTGGGCGAATTTCCGCTAGGCAACTGGCGGTTCAGGAGAAGACCATGAAAGTCTCGGCATCCGTCAAGAAGATGTGCCGTAATTGCAAAATCATCCGCCGCAAGGGCGTGGTCCGTGTGATCTGCACGGACCCACGTCACAAGCAGCGTCAAGGCTGATCGCCTGACCTGGCGACGACACACTGGTTCAGAGGACAGTTATGGCACGTATTGCTGGCATCAACATTCCGCCGCACAAGCACACCGAAATCGGTCTGACTTCGATCTACGGCGTTGGCCGCACCACCGCGCAGAAGATCTGCTCGGCTGCAGGCATTCCCTTCGACAAGAAGGTCAAGGATCTGACCGACGCTGACCTGGAGAAGATCCGGGAAGAAGTGGGCAAGCTCACCATCGAGGGTGACCTGCGTCGCGAGACCACCATGAACATCAAGCGTTTGATGGACCTGGGTTGCTACCGTGGTTTCCGTCACCGCCGTGGCCTGCCGATGCGTGGTCAACGCACCCGCACGAACGCCCGCACCCGCAAGGGCCCGCGCAAGGCGATCGCCGGCAAGAAGTGATCTTCTTCGGCTTCCTGTAAGATACAGCCCCCTCCCTGATTGATGGGGGCCCGTCGAGAGAGTAATTTTTATGGCCAAAGCACCTGCCAATAACGCGGCTCGCCGCGTGAGCAAGAAGGTCCGCAAGAACATTGCGGACGGCATTGCCCACGTGCACGCCTCGTTCAACAACACCATCATCACCATCACCGACCGTCAAGGCAACGCTCTGTCGTGGGCTTCGTCGGGCGGTCAGGGCTTCAAGGGCTCGCGCAAGTCGACCCCGTTCGCTGCTCAGGTGGCTGCTGAAGTGGCTGGTCGTGCCGCTCAGGAACAAGGCATCAAGAACCTGGACGTCGAAATCAAGGGTCCTGGTCCTGGCCGTGAATCGTCGGTGCGCGCTCTGGCTTCGCTGGGCATCCGCATCAATTCGATTTCTGACGTCACGCCCGTTCCTCACAACGGCTGCCGTCCTCAGAAGCGTCGCCGCATCTGATGATGAGCGGGCCTCGGCCCGCTGTTGATTCTCTCGATGGCCTGAGCAGGGTGTGCGTCCTGCGATGGCCTCGGCAGAGTCTTCAAAAAATTGTCTGCCCGAAGACTTGACAAGAACCTTGCGTTCTCGTCGGGTTTTTGTGCTTGCAAATTCCTGTGGTTATAATCGCAGGTTTTCTCCTTCGGGGGCGTGTGCTCACTGGACAAATCGGTGAGTTCGGCCACTCGACTTTCCTTAAGACCACCGTCCAGGGCCCCACAACATGGCCCGGACTCGCGTCGAGCGTGCAGCGCTGGCTGCCCTTGACGTCAGATTTTTTTCGAGGACACCCACGTGGCACGTTATCTCGGTCCCAAGGCCAAACTGGCCCGCCGTGAAGGCACCGACCTGTTCCTGAAGAGCGCCCGCCGCCCCATCAGCGACAAGGCCAAGTTCGATTCGAAGCCCGGTCAACACGGCCGCACTTCGGGTTCGCGCACCTCTGACTTCGGTCTGCAACTGCGTGAAAAGCAGAAGGTCAAGCGCATGTACGGCGTGCTGGAAAAGCAATTCCGCCGCTACTTCGCCGAAGCCGAGCGCCGCAAGGGCTCGACCGGCGTGAACCTGCTGACCCTGCTGGAAAGCCGTCTCGACAACGTCGTGTACCGCATGGGCTTTGGTTCGACCCGCGCTGAAGCTCGCCAGCTGGTGGGCCACAAGGGCGTGACCGTCAACGGTCAGGTCGTGAACATCCCGTCGTACCTGGTCAAGGCCGGTGACGTGGTGGCCGTTCGCGAGAAGGCCAAGAAGCAAGTCCGCGTGCAGGAAGCTTTCAAGCTGGCCGAGTCGATCGGTCTGCCGGGCTGGGTGCAAGTGGACGGCGCCAAGCTGGAAGGCGTCTTCAAGAAGTCGCCTGACCGCGATGAGTTTGGTTCGGACATCAACGAATCGCTGATCGTCGAACTGTATTCGCGTTGATCTTTTTCAGGGCCTCGGGGTGGCTGACCTGGTGTCGCTGCTTCGGGCCCTGTTGCCGTTTTTCAAAAGAGTACCGGCTCAAGCCGGTTGGTCCATCAGCCTTATCGGTGTAACGAGCCGAGGGTATTGACAGGAAGGCCTCATGCAAACCACGTTGCTGAAACCCAAAGCCATCCAGGTGGAGCCGCTCGGCGGCCACCGTGCACGCGTCACGCTGGAGCCGTTCGAGCGCGGCTACGGCCACACGCTCGGTAACGCGCTGCGCCGCGTGCTGCTGTCGTCGATGGTGGGTTTTGCTCCGACCGAAGTCACCATCGCTGGTGTTCTGCACGAGTACTCGACGCTGGACGGTGTCCAGGAAGACGTCGTGCACATCATGCTGAACCTCAAGGGCGTGGTGTTCCGTCTGCACAACCGCGACGAAGTCACCCTGGTGCTGCGCAAGGACGGCGAAGGCCCCGTCACCGCCGCCGACATCCAGACGCCTCATGACGTCGAGATCGTGAACCCTGGCCATGTCATCTGCCACCTGTCGCAAGGCGGCAAGCTGGACATGCAGATCAAGGTCGAAAAGGGTCGCGGCTATGTGCCGGGCAACCTGCGTCGCTACGGCGAAGAGACCAAGGCCATCGGCCGCATCGTGCTGGACGCTTCGTTCTCGCCGGTCAAGCGCGTGAGCTACACGGTCGAAAGCGCCCGTGTGGAACAGCGCACTGACCTGGACAAGCTGGTCATGGAAATCGAAACCAACGGCGCCATCTCGCCCGAGGAAGCGATCCGTGCGTCGGCCAAGATCCTGGTGGAGCAGCTGGCTGTGTTCGCGCAGCTGGAAGGTGACCCGATCGGCGGCATGTTCGATGCCCCCAAGGCGTCGGCTGCCACTTTCGATCCGATCCTGCTGCGTCCGGTCGACGAGCTCGAGCTCACCGTCCGTTCGGCCAACTGCCTCAAGGCAGAAAACATTTACTACATCGGCGACCTCATCCAGCGCACCGAGACCGAGCTGCTCAAGACCCCGAACCTGGGTCGCAAGTCGCTCAACGAAATCAAGGAAGTGCTGGCCTCTCGTGGTCTGGCCCTGGGCTCGCGCCTGGAAGCCTGGCCGCCGCAAGGTCTGGACAAGCGCTGATCGTCTGAAAGATCCGGCCCCCAAGTGCTTCGGCACGCAAGGGTCACAACCCAAGGGTGGGCAGGAGCCCACCCGGTGCACCCGGCAGTACCTTCATCCGGCTGTCGGTGAATAAAGAAAGGAAAGCACCATGCGTCACGGAAACGGCCTTCGCAAGCTGAACCGCACTTCGTCTCACCGCGCTGCCATGTTCCGCAACATGGCCAACTCGCTGATCGAGCACGAAGCCATCAAGACCACCGTCCCCAAGGCCAAGGAACTGCGCCGCATCGTCGAGCCGCTGATCACCCTGGCCAAGGAAGACACCGTTGCCAACAAGCGTCTGGCCTTCAACCGCCTGCGCGACCGCGACAACGTCCTGAAGCTGTTCAACGTGCTGGGCCCCCGCTTCGCCAAGCGTCCTGGTGGTTACACCCGCATCCTGAAGATGGGCTTCCGCGTGGGCGACAACGCCCCCATGGCCTACATGGAGCTGGTTGAGCGCACCGAAGAAGCCGCTGCACCTGCTGCTGCCGAGTGATTCTGCAGGAGCCTCGACGGGGGCTCCTGACCGATCCGGCCCTCAAGACCCACCAGGCCCCGGCCTCGGTGGGTTTTTTCCTTTCTGCCCCTGGTGAATGGTCAACGCACGGCCGACCATTCTTTTTGGCGGCTTGGGCATCAATGCTTGCCCGCGAGCCCATTTCCGTGCCATAATCTAAGTCTTCCATCGCGGGGTGGAGCAGTCTGGTAGCTCGTCGGGCTCATAACCCGAAGGTCGTTGGTTCAAATCCAGCCCCCGCAACCAAAGTCAGTCGCAGCGTCAGTCTGCGAACACTCAAGCCGCTTCCCAAGCGGCTTTTTTGTGTCCGGACGCCGCTGAAGCGAGCCCCGATCCGCTTCCTATAATGCCCCAGCCCCGCCCGGGGCGTATCAACAGGGGAGACGATGAAGTTCGTGCTGATGTGCCATCCGGCCTTTCTGGGTTCGGAGAGCATGCCACGGTTCGCGCGCATGATCGAGCATGCCTTGAGGGGCAGGGGGTACTCGGTGGAATGCTGGCAGCCGGTGGCTCGCGCCCACGCCGTGGCGTTGTCGGTACCCGGGCTTGGGCGCCTGGCCAAGTGGGCGGGGTACGTCGACCAGTATGTGGTGTTCCCCTGGGAGGTTCGTGCCCGGCTTCGCCGTGAGGCGGCAGACACCCTGTTCGTGTTCTGCGACCAGGCGTTGGGACCCTGGGTGCCCTTGGTGGCCCATCGGCCGCATGTCGTGCACGCACATGATCTTCTGGCCCTGAAGTCTGCGTTGGGTCTTGTGCCGCTGAATGCGACAGGCTGGACGGGGCGTCTGTACCAGCGGTACATCCGGCGCGGTTTTCAACGTGCGCGCCATTTCATCAGTGTGTCGGGGCGGACCCGTGAAGATCTGAGGCTCTATGGCGGGGTTTCGGCCCCGGAAACTTCGGAAGTTGTTTACAACGGGTTGAACCATCCGTACAGGCGTGTTCCGCGCACGGAGGCCCTGGCTTGTCTGACGGCCGCTGGCCTGCCAGCTGTTCCGCACGGCATGTTGCTGCATGTCGGAGGCAACACCTGGTACAAGAACACCGAGGGTGTTGTGCGTCTTTATGCGGCCTACGCGGCCAGTGTGGACGATCCGTTGCCTTTGTGGATGGTGTCTCCGCCGCCTTCGGTGGAGGTTCAGGCGGCGATGCGTGAAGTGCCGGCTGCCGGTCGCATCACGTTCATGCAAGGCCTGGACACCGAGGTGGTGGAGGCGGCCTACAGCATGGCGCGCCTGTTCTTGTTTCCGAGCCTGGCCGAGGGGTTTGGTTGGCCGATCATCGAGGCGCAGGCCTGTGGTGCACGCGTGCTGACCACCGACGATGCGCCGATGAACGAAATTGCGGGGCCGGACAGTGTCATGTTGCCGCTGCGGTCTGATTCCCAGTCGATCGAAGATTGGGCTCGGGCTGGTGCGACCCGGATCCAGGCGGTGCTGGCGCAGGATGCGGGCTGCGCAGCACATGCGCTGGAGGATCAGGCTCAGCAGCGGGTGCTGTGGGCGTCGAAGTTCAGTCAGGCGGCGGCCATCGAGGGGTATCTGCGTGTCTACGAACGGGTGATGAAAAACGAATGCGGCAAAGGCCTGTCCTGACCGCGGCTCTGCAGCGTCAGTTGCCCTGCCGGGCACCCGCTACAATCAAGGGTTTCGTACAAGTGAGCAACGTGCACCCGGCCCGTCGGATTCGAACGGCGCGAGGTGTCACCCGAAAGGATTCCCCATGTCGATGGACGATCGCGACGGCAAGATCTGGATGGACGGCCAACTGGTGGAGTGGCGTGACGCCAAGGTCCACGTGCTGACCCACACGCTGCACTATGGTTGCGGCGCCTTCGAGGGCGTGCGCGCCTACAACACGGTCAAGGGCCCGGCCATCTTCCGCCTGCGCGAGCACACCGAGCGTCTGTTCAACAGCGCCAAGATCCTGCGCATGCCGATGCCGTTCACCATCGAGCAGATCGAGCAGGCCCAGATTGACGTGGTCAAGGCCAACAACCTGGAAAGCGGCTACATCCGTCCGCTGGTGTGGCTGGGCTCTGAAAAGCTGGGCGTGAGTCCCAAGGGTGCCAAGGTGCACCTGATGGTGGCCGCCTGGACCTGGGGTGCCTACCTGGGTGAAGAGGGCATGAAGCGCGGCATCCGCGTCAAGACCTCGAGCTACACCCGCCATCACGTGAACATCACGATGACGCAGGCCAAGGCTGTCAGCAACTACACCAACTCGATCCTGGCCAACATGGAAGCCACGGACGATGGGTACGACGAGGCCATGCTGCTGGACAGCGCCGGCTTTGTGTCGGAAGGTGCGGGCGAGAACCTGTTCATCATCAAGAACGGCGTGATCTACACCCCCGACCTGTCGGCTGGCGCCCTGAATGGCATCACCCGCAACACGATTTTTGCGATCGCCAAGGACCTGGGCCTGGAGATCAAGGAAAAGCGCATCACCCGCGATGAGGTCTACATCTGTGACGAGGCCTTCTTCACCGGCACAGCCGCTGAAGTGACGCCGATCCGCGAGCTGGACCGCATCCAGATCGGCATCGGCTCGCGTGGCCCGATCACCGAGAAGATCCAGACGGCCTTCTTCGACATCGTCAACGGCCGCAATCCCAAGTACGCCCATTGGCTGACCCAGGTGGAGTGAGCGCCATGAGCAACACCAGCACCCAACCCGTGGAAGTGACCGCTGCCGACGTGCAAGGCGAAGGCGTGGTGTTCTGCCCGAACCCGAAGATGCCGCTGTGGAGCAACCACCCGCGCGTGTTCATCAACCTGTCGAAGTCGGGTGAAGGCAAGTGCCCGTACTGCGGCACGGTGTACAAGCTGAAAGACGGCGAGCACCTGCATCACCATTGATGCCTGGCGCCCTCTGGCGCCACAACGACAAAAGCCCGCAGGCATGGGCCTGGCGGGCTTTTTCATTGGGCAGCTGACCCGTGGGCGCAAAGGGTGCGCCCATTCGGCATCAGTAGCCGCTGCTGGCCTTGTAGAACACGTAGTCGGCCTGGTACTTCACGACCTGTTTCTGGCCGGCCTGGGCAGCGCCGCAGGGCAGGGCTGGCGCCACACCACCCTTGGTGTTCAGTCGCTGGATGTAGGTGACATTGCTGAGGGCGCCGTTGCCGGTCGAGGGGTCGGCCTTGACCAGTTGCAGGGGGATGGCGCCGGTTTCACCCGGGGCGACGGCCACTTGCTTGCCGGTGAACTTGGAGCCGTCGTTGTATTCCCAGGTGGGGCCAGCGTAGTACTTCCCGACAGCCTTGCCGCCCTCGTTCAGCACGGCCACTGGCGCCACGAAGGTCCAGGCGAACTGGTCGGCGGCGTCCTTCTTGGTGCGACATTCGTACGTGATCTCGCCGCCACTGGTGACGGTGTAGCCGCTTTGCTTGTGGCCAGCGGGGACGCGAACGGCTTCGGGCAGGGCAGCGTTGTCCACCTTGGGGGACATGGCGCAGCCGCCCAGGACAGCAGCGACAGCGATCAGGCTCAGGGTGGCGTGGGTCTTGAAGGACATGGAGGGCTCCGAGTTCGTGAAAGTGGTGGTTCACGGACCCGTGTGGCCCGCGATGCAGATGATTACGAAGACGAAGCCCGAACGGATGCAGGGCGCTGTGCGAATCAGGTCAGGTGCGGAACTTTCCCACGGAAATGACTGGGCCGGTGGGGGCGCCCGTGGGCGAACCGCCCGGAGGCTCGACGCTGATGGCGAAGCCATCGTTGTCTTTCAGCAGCGCCTTGCGCAACACAGTGGTGCTGTCTTGAGCCGAGACCAGGCCCAAGGAGCGTGGCGCGCCACCACCGCTGGGCAGGGCCCAGAGTTCCAGCGCCTGCTGGGCCGTGACGCTCGCGCCTGCGATGGGCTTGAGCACCAGGCTCTGTCCGTCACCGCTGATGCTGGCCACGAACTGGGCGGACGCACCGGTGGAGGCCTTCTGCAAGGCGGGGTCGGTGCTTTGCAGCACCACCACGATCGGTGGCTGGCTGGGCACAGGTTGCTGCAGCAGCACGCCCAGGCTGATGGCCGCCACGGTGGCGGCTGTGGCCAGGCCTTGCCACAGGGCCAGGCGTTGCCACCAGGGGCGCATGGGCTCGGCCACGGACGGGAACAAGCGTTGCTGGATGCGTTGCCACACCACAGGACGCGGAGCAACCGGAGGGATGTCGGCGGCCAGCACGTGCAGGCGCTGTTCCCAGTGCTGAACCTGGTGCCTCAGACCGGGGTGGGCGGGCAGCAGGGCTTCGAATCGGCGGCGGGCCGGGCCACGCAGGGTGCCCAGCACGTACTCGGCGGCCAGGCGCTCGGCCAGGAGGGGGCGGCTGTAGTCCATCTCAGTTCAGAGCCTCGGCGGCTCTCTCCAGGCAGGTCTTGAGGCTCTGCATGCCGCGGCGCACCCAGCTTTTGACGGTGCCCAGGGGCTGCCCCATCTGGTCGGCGACTTCGCTGTGCGACAGGCCCTGGTAGTAAGCCAGGGCCAGGCTGCCGCGCTGATCGGCCGAGAGCTGGTCCATGCAGCGCTCGAGCGATCGGGCGCGGCTGGCCGCTTCCAGTTGTTCCAGGGGGCCGGGGCTGTCGTCGGCCATGCGTTCCAGCAGGTCATGCTCGTCCTCATCGTCGGAGCCACGGGCGATGCTGGAGACGGTGTCCGGACTGGACGCCTTCCGCCGCAGGCTGTCGATCGCGCGGTTGCGGGCAATGCTCACCAGCCAGGTGGTGGGATTGGCCAGCGCCGCGTTGTAGCTCTGCGCAGCTCGCCAGACGTTGATGTACACCTCCTGGAGGACATCTTCAGCCTGGGCTCGGTCATGCTGAATACGCAGAATGACGCCCAGCAGATGCGAACTGGATGCTCGGTAAAGCGTGTCGAATGCCACGCGATCTCCCAGGGCCACTCGCCCGAGCAGGGCGGCCAAGTCTGCGGTTTGCCTCATTCGACCTCGTCTGAAGGGTGGGTGCGTTTCGAGGAACGGTCTTCCGCATTGTGCAGGACTTGTGCCCTGCAGCAAACGTGGCGCGCCTTCTACAATGTGGCGATCATGAAAAGCACACGCGATTTCGTTCTCACCCTGTCATGCCCCGACGCCAAGGGCATCGTGCATGCCGTCTCGGGCCTTCTGTACCAGGCCGGTTGCAACATCGTCGATTCGCAGCAGTTCGGTGACCTGGGGTGTGAAGACAGCACGGGCCTGTTCTTCATGCGGGTGCACTTCCATGCGCCCGAGCACCTGGCCGATGTGGCCACCCTGGAAAAGCTGTTCAGCCATGTGCGTGAGCAATTTCAGATGCAGGCCATGATCCACAGCCTGGTGCGCAAGCCACGGGTGCTGGTGATGGTGAGCAAGCACGGCCACTGCCTGAACGACCTGCTGTTCCGCTGGCGCTCGGGCTGGCTGGACATCGAGATCCCGGCCATTGTGTCGAACCATCCCGATTACGCCGAACTGGCGGCCAGCTACGGCATCCCCTTCCATCACCTGCCGCTGCCCACGGGTTCGTCGGCCGAGGTCAAGCGCGAGCAGGAACAACAGGTGGAAAGCCTGGTGGCCCAGCATGGCATCGACCTGGTGGTGCTGGCGCGTTACATGCAGATTCTCAGCACCGAGTTCTGCCAGTTCCTCAAGGGGCGCGCCATCAACATCCACCACAGCTTCCTGCCCAGCTTCAAGGGCGCACGCCCTTACTACCAGGCGCACGACCGCGGCGTGAAGCTGATCGGGGCCACGGCCCACTACGTGACGGCCGATCTCGACGAAGGCCCGATCATCGAACAGGATGTGGAGCGCGTGGACCACACCCTGAACCCGGAAGATTTCACGGCGGTGGGCCGCGATGTCGAGTGCCTGGTGCTGGCCCGTGCGGTGAAGTGGCACACCGAGCACCGTGTGCTGATGAACGGCCACAAGACCGTGGTGTTCCGCTGATGTCTGGAGGGGCCCATGGCTGACGCACGCACCCGCAGCGCCCAGGCGGCCTTGATGGCCACGGCCGACGACACCGAGCAGGCGTTCTACGAGGCCTTGCAGCAGGGCGATGTGGACCGGCTGATGTCGGTGTGGGCTGAAGACGAAGAAGTGGCCTGCGTGCACCCGAACGGGCCGCGTCTCGTGGGGCCAGGCGCCATCCGGGCCGGCTTCGAGACCGTGCTGTCCAACGGCGGCATGGCCATCACCCCGGTCAGCACCCGCCGCATGGAAACGGCCACCTGTGCCGTGCACCACGTGCTGGAGAAGGTGCAGGCCATCACCAGCGAAGGCTTGCAGACGGCCTATGTGCTGGCCACCAACGTGTTTGTGCGTTCGGAGCTGGGCTGGCGCATGGTGGCCCACCATGCCAGCCCGGGGCAGGCTGACCAGATGCTGGAGATGGTCGAGGCCGGGCCGGTGCTGCACTGATGGCGGTGTGAACATGGCCATGGACCACTGGCAGCCGCCCTGGTGGCTGCACGCACCGGGCGCGCTGGGCGGCAACTTGCAGACCATCTGGCCCGCGCGGGCCGCACGCCACTGGAAGGCCGACAGCCGCCCCCTGACGGGCCGGCGTGTGCGCGTGGACACGCCCGATGGTGACTTCATCGACTTCGACTGGCTGGTCGAGCCGCTGTCGCCCACCTCGCCGGTGCTGGTGGTGTTCCATGGCTTGGAGGGCTCGTCGGCCAGCCACTACGCGCAAGCTTTTGCCCACTGGGCCCGCGAGCAGCACTGGGGCTGTGTGGTGCCGCATTTCCGTGGGTGTTCCGGTGAGCTCAACCGCCTGCCTCGCGCGTACCACAGCGGTGATTTCGCCGAGATCGACTGGATGCTGGGGCAGGTGCAGCAGGCCCACCCCAACGGCCCGCGTGTGGCCGTGGGCATCTCGCTGGGCGGCAATGCCTTGCTGCGCTGGGCGCAGGAGATGGGGCACACCGCATGCCAGAAGGTGCTGGCCGTGGCGGCCGTGTGCTCGCCCCTGGACCTGGCCGCAGCCGGGCATGCCATCGGGCGGGGCTTCAATCGCCTGGTCTACACGCGCATGTTCCTGTCGACCATGAAGCCCAAGATGCTGAACAAGTTGCAGCGCTTTCCCGGCTTCGTCGATGAGCAGGCCTTGCGCGCGGCCCAGGATCTCTACGCCTACGACAACGCGGTGACAGCGCCTTTGCATGGCTTCGCCAACACCGAAGACTACTGGGCGCGTTGCTCGGCAGGCCCCAGACTGAGCGGGCTGGTGGGCATTCCGGCCCTGGTCTTGAACGCCTTGAACGACCCTTTCGTGCCTGCGCACAGCCTTCCCCGCCCGGATCAGGTCAGTTCATGGGTGACCTTGTGGCGGCCTCGCCATGGGGGCCATGTGGGCTTCCCAGGGGGGCGCTGGCCTGGCCATGTGCGGCCCATGCCGGAGGCGGTGGGGCGCTGGCTGGCGCAGCACGTGACCGTGGCGACGCCGCCGCATCGACAAGCAGAAGGACACACGCATGGATGACATCGTCAAGGCGGCGATCAGGAAGTGGCCCAACGTGCCCCATTGCCACGGCTGGCTGGGCCTGGATGCGCGGGGCGACTGGTACCTGCGCGATGAGCCCACGCAGCGCTCGGGGCCTTTTCCGCAGGCCAAGGGCAGCCGGGTGACGCATGGCAAGCTCAAGGAGTTCATCGGCCGCAACTACGAGCACGATGACCAGGGGCAGTGGTTCTTCCAGAACGGCCCACAGCGCGTGTACGTGTGGCTGGAAGCCGCGCCCTGGGTGATCGGCGTGATGGCCGATGTCACGGCCCCGGGAGGCTGGCGGCTGGAAACCCACACCGGCTTGCCTGTGGCCGAGGTCCGGGGCACCTACCTGGACGAGCAGGGGCGCCTGTTCCTGCTGACTGAGCATGGTCTGGGCGTGGTGCGCTCGATGGACATGGTGGCCGCCGCCGAGGCGATGGATGCCCTTCAATGGCAGCCCGAAGAGGTGGTGGCCAGGGAACTGCTGGCGCAGCAACCCGTGGTGCTGAACCCTCAACCTGCCGCAGCCTGAGCAGGTAGCGCTCAGGCATGAAAAAAGCCGGCTGAGGGCCGGCTCTTTCTGGGCGCAAGCGGGGCACGGGCCCCGCGCCAGATCACTTGGCTTCGCTGGCGCCTTCTGCAGCCACCACAGGGGGGGCTTCGAATTTGGCACCACCGGCGTTGGCCATGTAGGCCACGGCACGCTTGATTTCGACGTCGATGAACTCGCCGCCGCCTTGCGCGGGCATGGCGTTGAAGCCCTTGATGGCGTGGTCGGTCAGGGTGTCCAGGCCCTTGCCGATGCGAGGCGCCCAGGCGCCGCCGTCACCATACTTGGGGGCACCCAGGGCGCCGGCAGCGTGGCAGGACGCGCACTGGGCCTTGAAGACATCTTCACCAGTGCGTGAGCCGGCGGCGGCGGTCACGGCCTTCACTTGCACCGAGGCCACGGGCATGATGCGCTGGGCCACGGCTTCTGCCGACAGGGCGCTGGAACCCGCGCCACCCTTGGCGGCCGAGTTCACGTAGTTGACCAGCAGGGCAATGATGGTGACGGGCACCACGAAAGCCAGCACGATCGCCAGCATCAGCTGCTGGGGCGTCTGGATGGGGCCTTCGTCGTGGGATTGGGGCGCTTGGCTCATGTGAGTCCTCGGTGGAGCGGTGACGTGAACAATCGCAGGATTATAAAACCCACGTCAAGCAGGGATAAAGCCAGTTGTGTGGCCTTGTGGCCCGAGTCATCACATCAGGTGGCTTTGGGGCCTGCAAATGCTGCATGTTGCGTGACGGGCTTGACAAGTGCGCCTGCTAGAATGCGTTTTGCTGCGCCCGTAGCTCAATGGATAGAGTACTGCCCTCCGAAGGCAGGGGTTGCTGGTTCGATCCCAGCCGGGCGCGCCACCGAATGGCTGCCCGAAGCCCCATCTCTGCGACATGGGGCTTTTTCATGGACGCCCCTCGAACAGGCCGCGCACCGTGCCCCGCATCCTCCACACCGCTGACTGGCAGATCGGTCGGCAGTACACCACCTTCCCCGAAGAAGACGCCGTGCCACTGGCTGAGGCCCGGCTGGCCGCGGTCGAGCGGCTGGCGCGCTGTGCCACCGAACAGGCGGTGGATGCGGTGCTGGTGGCGGGCGATGTGTTCGATGTGCAGACGGTGTCCGAGCGCACGCTGCGCCAGCTGTTCAATGCGCTCAAGGGCTTTGCCGGACCCTGGGTGCTGATGCCGGGCAACCACGATGCGGCCCTGGCCGAAAGTGTGTGGACGCGGGCGCAGCGTCTGGGTGTGGTGCCCGAGCACGTGCACCTGGCCCTGACGCCTGAACCGGTGTGCCTGCCACAGGCCGGGCTGGCTGTGTTGCCCGCGCCCCTGACACAGCGCCACACCTTCGACGACACCACCGCCTGGTTCGACCATGCCGACACCCCGACGGGCCTGCTGCGGGTGGGACTGGCCCACGGCAGCGTGCAGGGCCTGCTGGCCGAGCACATCGATTCGCCCAACCCGATCGCGGCCGACCGGGCCGAGCGGGCTCGCCTGGCCTATCTGGCCCTGGGCGACTGGCATGGGTGCCGGCAGGTCGATGCGCGCACATGGTACAGCGGCACGCCCGAGCCCGACCGCTTCCGTGACAACGAGGCCGGCATGGCCCTGCTGGTCGACCTGCCGGCCGATGGCAGCCTGCCTGATGTGACACGTCTGCCCATCGCGCGGCACCGCTGGATCAGCCTGGAGGCACCGTTGCAGGTGGGCTCTGATGTGCAGGCCCTGGCCGACACCTTGCGCGGCCTGCCCGATGGTGCCGTGGTGCAGCTGGAGCTTCAAGGCGCGCTGGACCTGCCCGGCCACCAGGCCTTGCGCACGGCGCTGGCCGAAGCCGCGGCGCGTTGGCGCCACCTGGATGCCCCCCTGGATGCCGTGCGCCTGGTGCCTTCCGATGACGACCTGGCCCAGCTCAAGGCCGATGGTTACCTGGCCCAGGTGATTCAGGAACTGCGCGACGGGCAGCTGGGCCATGGCCCGCTGGCCGGTGAGGCGGGCCGGCAGGTCGTGTGCCGCGAGGCCCTGGCGGTGCTGGCGGGCCTGCTGGCCGAGCGCCAGGGAGGTGCCGCATGAGCCTGCACCTGACGCACCTGAAGGTCGAGCAATGCCGACGTTTTCGCCAGCCATTCGAGCTGCATGACCTGCAGCCCGGGCTGAACCTGATCTGCGGGCCCAACGAGGCCGGCAAGAGCACGCTGGTGCGGGCCATCCGCGCGGCCTTCTTCGAACGCTACCGATCCACGGCGGTGGATGACCTGCGCCCCTGGGGTGACAGTGGCGCCATGCCCCATGTGGAAATCGGCTTCCAGCACGATGGGGTGGAGGGTTGGTTGAGCAAGTCCTTCCTGGGCAGCAAGCGCCGTTGCGACCTGCGCATCGGCACCCAGAGCTGGCAGGGGGCCGAGGCCGAAGACCACCTGGCCCAGTGGCTGGGTTTTGGCTTTGCCGCCAAGGGGGCCAGCAAACCCGAGCACTGGGGCATTCCGGGGCTGTTGTGGGTGAGCCAGGGCACTGGGCAAGAATTGCAGGCCGCGGCCGACCATGCCCAGGCGCATTTGCATCAGGCCCTGGCCTCACACGGGCGCATGCCGGGTGGCGCGCGGGGCGCAGGCGATGCGCTGGCCACGCTCACGGCGACAGAGGGCGATGCCGTGCTGGCCCAGGTGGAGGCCTTGCGCGATGTGTTGTTGACCGCCACGGGGCGCCCCAAGGGGGCACTGGCCGAGGCCCTGGCCCAGCGTGACGCCGTGCGCGAGCGTGTGGCCGCCTTGCAGCAGCAGGTGCAACGCTACCGGCAGGAGGTCGATGCGCTGAGCCGCACGCGTGCCGAGCACCAGCGCGACGAGGCCGAGCGCCCGTGGGACGCGCTGGAAGCCCAGCTGACCCAGGCCCGCGAGGCCTTGCAGCAGGCCGAACAGGCGCGCCAGTTGCTGGACGAGGCCCAGGCCCGCGAAAGCGAGCTGCTGCGCCAGCAGCAATGGGCACAGCAGGCCTTGCAACACTGGGCACGGCAGGCCCAGGTGCTGGCGCAGCGCCAGACCCAGGCCCAGGAGGCAGTCGACCAGGCCCAGCATGCGGCGCAGGCCCTGGCGCGGGCCCAAGCCCAGCGGGTGCAAACCCAGCAAGCCCAGGGTGATGCACAAGGTGCCCTGGCCCAGGCGCGCCTGCACGAGCAGCGCCAGCAGTGGCAGCAAAGCGCCCAGGTGCTGGCCCGAGAGCTGCAGGCCACACGCCAGGCCCTTCAGCAGGCTGAACAGGCCGAGCAGGCCCTGATGGCGGCCCAGCAGCCCGCACTCGACACGCATGGCGCCGCGGTGCCCAGCCTGACCGAGGCCGACCTGCGCCGCCTGCGTGCCCTGCAGGCCGCTGCCACCCAGGCCCGCTTGCGGGTGGAAGGCCTGGCCACGCGCTTGCGCCATGGCCTGCCCGAAGGCCAGGCGGTGCGTTGCGAGCCCCGCACCGAGGGTGAGGCCCGCGTGTTGCAGGGAGAAGGTGAGCAATGGCTGCTGGGGGCGACCCGGTTGGCGTTGCCTGGCGGTGGCTGGCTGGAGATCGAACCCGGTGGGGTGGACCTGGCCGAGCGTGCACAAGCCGCTCAGCAGGCCGAGGCTGCCTGGCTGGCATGCCTGCGTGAATGGGCCGTGCCTGACCTGGAGGCGGCGGAAGCGCGCTGGCAGGCGCAGGCTCAGCGCCGGCAGCAGGGCGAACTGGCCGAGCAGGCCCTGAAGCTGGTGGCCCCCCAGGGGGTGGCCGCCTTGCGTGCCCAGGAGGCCCGGCAGGCCCGGGAACTGCAGGCCTTGCAGGACAGCCTGATCCGTGCACAGGCCGAGCGACCGGCCGATGAACACGCGAACACCCTCATGAGCGTGGCCGAAGCCAGTGCTGCCTGCCAGGTGGCCGATCAGGCCGCCGCCCGGGCCCAGACCGCGGAAGCCAAGGCCCAGAGCGAGCATGCGGCGGCCACGGCGCTTGCTGAGTCGAGCCAGCGCGAATGGCTGCTGGCCCAGCAGCAGGCCACGCAACCCGAGCAGCAGCAGGAACGCGCCGACACCCAGGCGCGTCTGCAGTCCGTGGAGGCCCAGCTGCTGCAACAGCGGCAGCGTGTGCAGGCCTGCCAGCAGCACCTGACTCAGTCTCGCCCCGAGATCTGGGCGCAAGACATCAGCCGCCTGACGCGCAGCCTGGCCCAGATGCACCAGGCGCATCAGCAGCGGCACACCCAGCTGGCCCTGATGGCGCAAAGCCTGGCCCAGCAAGGCGCACAAGGCCTGGAAGAGCAGCTGGCCCAGGCCCAGGCGCAGGCCTCGCACCTGGAGCGCCGTGGCACCGAACTGCAACGCCGGGCCGATGCGCTCGACCTCTTGCGCGAACGCCTGCTGGCGCACCGCCAGGCCGCCCTGGCCCGCCTGCAGGCCCCCCTGCAAGCGCACCTGCAGCGCTACCTGAGCCTGCTGTTCCCTGGGGCTGCCCTGAGCCTGAGCGACCAGCTGGTGCCCGTTCAACTCCAGCGCCAGCTGGCGGGCGGGCCCGCCGAGGTCGGAGCGCTCGACGACCTGAGCTTTGGTGCCCGCGAGCAGCTGGGCCTGATCAGCCGCCTGGCCTATGCCGACCTGCTCAGGGAAGCCGGCCGACCCACGCTGATCATCCTGGACGACGTGCTGGTGCACACCGATGCGCAGCGCCTGACGCCCATGAAGCGGGTGCTGTTCGATGCGGCCACGCGCCACCAGGTGCTGCTGTTCAGTTGCCACCCCGAGCGCTGGCGCGACCTGGGCATGGCCCCTCGGTGGCTGCCGGCGCCCTGATCCACCCACATCCAACCTCCATCCTCGCAGGGGAATACCCCGTCTTCCGGACAACCCGCTTCGTGCTGCAATGGCCCATCCCGCATCGCGGGACGGGCTGCACGGTGCAGTGGCGTCGGCCTGTCGCAACACACCTCAGGAGCGACCATGCCGCACACCGATTTCGACGCCGTGGTGGTGGGGGCCAGTCTGGCTGGCTGCGCCACGGCCATGTGCCTGGCCCGTTCGGGCGCCCGCGTGGCCCTGATCGAGCGCCACGCCCGCGCCGATTCGCACAAGCAGCTGTGCAC